>JAUHWX010000163.1 GCA_030427285.1 Bacteroidia bacterium | reverse complement strand
ATCACATCGTCATATTCAAGCAAACGCTTACGAATACCGAAGTTGTTTTCCTCTACTTTTTTCTGAGCACGCTCAATAGATTTTGAAACCATAGAGTGCTGAATAACCTCACCTTCTTTAAGACCCATACGGTCCATCAGTTTGGCCACACGCTCAGAGTTAAACAAGCGCATCAAGTTATCTTCAAGAGACACAAAGAACTGTGAAGAACCTGGATCTCCCTGACGACCCGCACGACCACGTAACTGGCGGTCTACTCTTCGAGAGTCGTGACGCTCAGTACCTATGATGGCCAAACCACCTGCGGCTTTACTTTCTGGTGTAAGCTTAATATCGGTACCACGACCCGCCATGTTGGTAGCAATAGTTACCGCTCCCGGCTGCCCTGCTCCGGCCACAATTTCTGCTTCCTTTTGGTGCAACTTCGCGTTCAGTACGTTGTGCTGTACTTTACGAAGCTTCAATGCCCGGCTTAGCAACTCAGATATTTCCACGGAAGTGGTACCCACCAAAACGGGACGACCTGCATCTACCAAAGTATTGATCTCCTCAATTACGGCATTGTACTTTTCACGCTTTGTTTTGAAAACAAAATCTTGTCTGTCATCACGAGCAATCGGGCGGTTGGTAGGAATTACCGTAACCTCCAATTTATAGATGTCAAAAAATTCACCAGCTTCCGTTTCTGCCGTACCGGTCATACCGCTCAGCTTGTTGTACATACGGAAGTAGTTTTGCAAAGTAACCGTAGCGTAAGTTTGCGTAGCCGCCTCAATCTTCACATTTTCCTTGGCTTCAATCGCTTGGTGAAGACCATCAGAATATCTACGACCTTCCATGATACGACCGGTCTGCTCATCCACAATTTTCACCTTATTGTCCATAAGCACGTATTCCACATCTTTTTCAAAAAGTGCATACGCCTTTAGCAGCTGGTTCATGGTATGGATGCGCTCACTCTTAACACCAAAGTCGCGCATGATTTCCTCCTTCTTGGCAGCCTTCTCCATGTCTTCCATTTCCTCACCTTCCAGCTGAGCCAGCTCGGTAGAAATATCAGGCATAATAAAGAAGTTGCGCTCGGTACCCTGAGAAATCAGGTCAATACCTTTGTCCGTAAGGTCAATTTGGTTTTGCTTTTCATCAATGGTGAAATACAATTCATCATCAATGATGTGCATATTTTTAGACTGCTCCTGCATGTAGAAGTTTTCCGTCTTCTGCAAAAGTGTCTTCATTCCCTCTTCACTCAAAAACTTGATGAGGGTTTTATTTTTGGGCAAACCTCTATGTGCGCGAAGCAACTTTTTGGCACCTTCTTCTTTCTCTTTTTTATCGCTACTCGCAATAAGCTGCTTAGCTTCTTTCAGCTCCTTTGCAGCCAATGCTCTTTGCGCTTCCACAAGCTTAGCCACGTGAGGCTTCAGCTCATTAAATTCGTGCAAATCACCTTTTGGGGTTGGCCCCGAAATAATCAATGGCGTACGAGCATCATCAATCAATACAGAATCCACCTCATCCACAATGGCGTAATTATGCTTGCGCTGTACCAAATCTTTTGGACTACGAGACATGTTGTCACGCAGGTAGTCAAAACCAAATTCGTTATTGGTACCGTACGTAATGTCTGCTAGGTATGCTTTTCTGCGCTCGTCAGAGTTTGGTTGGTGCTTGTCAATACAGTCGATAGACATTCCATGAAACTGGAAAATTGGCGCCATCCACTCAGAATCTCGAATTGCCAGGTAGTTGTTTACAGTAACCAAGTGAACCCCTTTCCCGGTAAGGGCATTAAGGTATACCGGCAAGGTTGCTACCAAAGTTTTACCCTCACCCGTGGCCATCTCGGCAATGCTACCCTTGTGAAGTACGCTACCACCAATAAGCTGCACATCATAATGCACCATGTTCCACTCTACCACCGACCCTGCTGCCGTCCACTTATTTTTCCAAATAGCTTTGTCACCAGATACATCTACCGCGTCACTAAATGAAGCCACTTCTTTATCAAAATCAGTAGCCGAAACTTCCATGGTTTCGTTTTCACTAAACCTGCGACCTGTTTCTTTTACCACGGCAAAAGCTTCAGGCAGCATTTCCAGCAAAAGCTTTTCAGTTTTGTCATACGCAGTTTGCTCCAAAGCGTCAATTTCATTGAAAAACGCTTCTTTAGCTTCCACACCTTCTTCGGTTTCAAGCTTTTCTTTAAGCTCAGCTATCCTCGAAGTCTCTTCGGTAATATTATCAGCTATCCTTTTTTTGAACTCTAAAGTCTTTCCACGAAGCTCATCGTGAGTAAGGGATTTGTACGTTGGGAAAATGGCCTTTACCTTATCTACTAAGGGTTGCAGCTCTTTTATATCGCGGCCACTTTTGGAGCCAAATAACTTCTCTATAATATTACCTAACATATCTTCATTTTATCAAGGGGTGGCAAATTTAGCCATATTAATGGCGTATTGAAACACTAAAAATGTGCCTCAGCGAAGCTACTGACTTATTGGCGGAAAAGGGCTGTAAAAAGGTTTGAAAATTCGAGGACTTGAAGATTGGGAAATGGGGAACGGATGAGTTTCACGCAAAGGCGCAGAGAACGCTAAGCTCCGTAGAACTCTGTACCCCCTCTGTTGTGGAAAAATAGCACGCTGATTTCGCAGGTTTAACGGATAGTCACCGATATTGATTTTACTCTAGAATAAAAAAGCTGTTGAAGCGAAAAACTCTTCCAATTAATTAAGTCTTATGGATTTATTCTTTAGTATCCCTAATCATTTTTCAGGCTGATTGAACATATACCTCACCCCGGCAAAGACACTAAAGTTTTTGTAAGTCGTAGTCGCGGCATTAGGCTGACTAACTTTCACTTCAGCCGCATTGCCAAGGCCTGTTGAATATCCAATATTAAATGAGAACCCATCAAAAAGATTAAATCTTACAGTAGGTATAAAGCTTATAGTCACATTATTTATTCCTTCAGGGTTAAACGGCACATTACCATCAGAAAATCCAGGGTAGCTAGAATATCCCACATCTTTATAGTTTAAAAAATAAAGCACCTCAACACCGGCCTCGAACCATATATAGTACCAAGGTTTAAACTGCACCCGCACCGGGATATTAAGATAAGAGAGGTACCTTTTACTATTATAGGAATAACCATCTGCACCACGCCCACCTCTCCGACTAAAACCAATGCCTGTACCCACACCCAGCCATTTTAGCGCGCCATAGTCATAATGAGCCAAGAAATCGAAACCCAAAGTACTGGCACCCATATCTTCTCCAGCTTTGTTATATCCATTATTACCACCTTGTTGCGTAGTGCCCAAACTTGCCGCATGAGCATTTACTAATACGCCATAAGAGTGATAGGGTTTAAAACTTTGTGCTGATATGAAAAGTGGTACAAAAGAAAATATGGCAAAAAGTAGTTTTCGGAATGGAACCATGATTTTCGTTTGACTGAGTGAGACGAAAATATAAATTTTTCGCAGTTACTTTATGGAAAGAATACTTTTGAATTATAACGTATTAAATCATAGTAACTCAAATCGCGAATATTTTTAGCTGAACTTTCATATCAATTATCACGAAGATAAAACATGAAAGGTTGGGTTGAAAACATAATGCTTTCAAGGTAAAAACTGTCCTCCCCCGGCTTTCAGCCACCCCTCCAAAGGGGGAAACAATGCATATCTCCCGCTGGCGGAAGTGCCCGAAGGGCGAGGGTGGACTTTACAGTCAACATTTATCAACCTCAGAAAACTTGCCTGTAAGTATTTCAATATTTGAAGGGGAATCAAAAAAAAATGCCCCGCTCTGTAAACTAACAGAACGGGGCGTTTAAATATTCGTTCAGTACTTTTTAGTACTCATCCTCATTCCAGAGGTAATCCTCATCGGTGGGGTAATCGGGCCATATATCTTGAATAACTTCATAGATTTCCTCTTCCTCTTCTTCCATCGACTGTAGATTTTCCACTACCTCCAAAGGAGCACCGGTTCGGATAGAATAATCAATAAGCTCATCCTTAGTTGCAGGCCAAGGTGCATCACTCAAATAACTTGCTAATTCTAGTGTCCAGTACATATCTAATCTCCGTTATTATTTTTTGCAAAATTAATTTTTTCAAGCACTTTTACAAGCATTTCCTATTTATTTGAAATTTATTATCAACCCCTTGTTTTCCAAGGTGTTTCCACACCTCCGTGCAAGTGTGTATAAAAGCGTGCTAAGGTGAACAGGTAGTCACTCAATCTGTTCAAATATTTTATGATTTTTTCATCAACCTCGGCTACCTGCGCCAAAGCCACTGCCCTACGCTCGGCTCTTCTGCACACACATCTTGCCACATGGCAATGGGATGCAGCCAA
This sequence comes from Bacteroidia bacterium, assembly GCA_030427285.1. Classification (GTDB taxonomy): domain Bacteria; phylum Bacteroidota; class Bacteroidia; order Flavobacteriales; family Schleiferiaceae; genus Owenweeksia. The sequence continues at coordinate 2,809 of JAUHWX010000163.1, read as the reverse complement.
ATCTCCGCCAGGTAAGATGAAGTTTTTTAAATCCGGCAAATCCTCATTCATCTTATCCATTTCGGTTTCCAAAAGCTCGATATCCGAAAGCTGTACTTCCGGCAATTTCATTTTACTGCCCGGTGCAGAGGCTAACTCAGAACCTACAGTAAATAGTATATTCTGAATACTTACCAAAGTTTCTTCAGCTACTTTTTCTTTGGCGGTATCTCGGATTACTCCGATTACAGAATTCAGTTCATCCACCGTTCCGTAAGCTTCAATGCGCGTGTCGGTTTTGCTTACGCGAACTCCTCCTATCAGTGAGGTCTCACCTTTGTCGCCTTTCTTGGTATATATTTTCATGATTCATCAATTTTATTCTTCCCTAAGGAAAGCCATCAATAACGCGAAGAATACAAATTCCTATTTCTTTTTGACAAAAAACTTCAAAAATATTTCTCCATTTCATTATTCATCGTAATATTGCAATGAGTAATTTATTCAAAAATGGGAATCACAAGAACAGATCTTTTTACGCAAGAGCAAAACGAACTGGCTGACTTAGCCAAAGTGCTTGGTCATCCTGCACGCATAGCTATTTTGCAATTCTTACTAAAAGCAAAAACTTGTATAAACAGTGATTTGGTGGAAGAAATAGGACTGGCACAGGCAACCATATCACAGCATTTACAAGAGTTAAAGAAAGCCGGACTAATCCAAGGCACTATTGATGGCACCAGAATGTGCTACTGTGTTGAACCCTTCAATTGGAAAAAAGCTCAGGAAAATATTCAGGGTTTGTTTGATTTATTACCATCTGACCCCAACTGCTGTTAAAAAAATTTAATATAAATCATCGCAAAATAGCAATGTTATGAAAACCAACATGCACGTTTCGCTTTATGTAAGCGACATTCAAAAAACCGTAGATTTTTATACTCACCTTTTTGGTCAAGAGCCAAGCAAGATAAAACCAGGCTACGCCAAGTTTATGCTTAGCGAGCCTGCTTTGGTAATTTCTTTTGTAGAGAATGCCTCACGGGTAAATCCAAATTTTGGACACCTTGGGTTTCAAGTTGCCACCAAAGCAGAAGTGATGGCAAAAATGGAAGCTCTGAAACCTCTTGGCTTGGTAAGCAAAGAAGAAATGGGTACGGCCTGCTGCTATGCGCTTCAAGATAAATTTTGGTCAAACGACCCGGACGGGCATCAATGGGAAGTATATTATTTTCATGCAGACTCAGAATTTAATGACCCGCAGTATGCCAAGGAAGACACTGAAGCATGCTGCATAAGTTCTACCGAAACCGTGCACCCAAAAAAGAAAGTAGCACTTGGTGATTTACAAAAAGAAGCTTGTTGCGAACCAAATTCTGGATGCTGCTAAATGGAGGTTCAAAATTTTAAGCCACGTAGGCTCAGCTTTCTCGATAGATATTTAACGCTTTGGATTTTTGCCGCTATGGCTATTGGTGTGGCCATGGGAAATTTCTTTCCTGAAATGGCCGACACCATTCAAAGCTATGGATCGGGTTCCACCAATATTCCCTTAGCCATTGGCCTCATACTAATGATGTATCCGCCATTGGCAAAAGTTCAATACAAGCAATTGCCCAAGGTTTTTAAAAATGTAAAAGTGCTTTCTGTATCCCTTTTACTCAACTGGGTAGTGGGGCCAATACTGATGTTTGCCCTCGCTATAACCTTTCTGCATGACTACCCTGAATATATGGTTGGGCTTATTCTTATTGGTCTTGCCCGCTGCATTGCCATGGTAATAGTATGGAACGAATTAGCCGAAGGCAGTCGCGAATATGCTGCAGGACTGGTTGCTCTAAACAGCATTTTCCAGGTAGTTTTCTACAGCTTTTACGCCTATATTTTCATCACTGTGCTACCGCCCTACTTTGGTATAGATGGCGCATTGGTAGATATTTCTATGGGCGCTGTAGCAGAAAGTGTGGTCATCTATCTCGGTATTCCATTTTTAATGGGGTTCCTTAGCCGGGTGTTTTTAGTGAAGCTAAAAGGAGAAGACTGGTATCAGAAAAAGTTTATTCCAGCAATTTCACCCATCACTTTAATCGCGCTATTGGCCACCATTATTTTAATGTTTAGCCTCAAGGGCGAATTAATTGTACAAATACCATTTGATGTTGTAATTATTGCCACCCCTTTAGTTATCTACTTTGCTTTGATGTTTATCATCAGCTTTTTTGTAAGCAAGGCCTTTGGCGCCAATTATGAGCAGAATGCTTCCATTTCATTTACAGCATCGGGCAACAACTTTGAACTTGCCATTGCTGTAGCCATAGCCGTATTTGGCCTCAACTCAGGCCAGGCCTTTGCCGGGGTAATTGGTCCATTGGTAGAAGTTCCAGCCCTTATTTTATTAGTTAGAGTAGCCTTTTGGCTAAAAAAGAAGTATTATCCACAACCATCCATTTAATTATGAAAAAAGTACTTGTGCTTTGCACCGGAAACTCCTGTCGTAGTCAAATAATGCAAGGCTACCTCAATCATTTTAGTAACCACAAAATTGAAGCCTACAGTGCTGGAATTGAAACGCATGGGGTAAACCCCAAAGCCATAAAAGTATTGGCAGAAGACGGCATTGATATTTCGCATCACACTTCCAATCACGTAGACGAGTACCGTGATCTAAACTTTGACTACCTGATCACCGTTTGTGATCACGCGAAAGAAAACTGTCCATGGTTTCCATCTGATGCCGAGCGTTTTCATCAAAGCTTTGATGATCCTGCAAAAGCCACCGGAACGGATGAAGAAATATTGAACGATTTTCGTAGAGTGAGAGATGAAATAA
>JAUHWX010000162.1 GCA_030427285.1 Bacteroidia bacterium | reverse complement strand
CAAAGCCAAAGGAAGGATTTTCTAGTATGGCTTCGGACGAGTTGGAGGGAGTAGGGTAAATAATAGCCTCAGAAGTATACTTTTTTGGCATAGCAAAAAGGCTTACCAAAGTAAAAGCAAGGGTGGTAATTAGTGTAAAAACCAGTATAAAACCACGTTTGGAATATAATAGCCCCAACATCTGTACGGCTTCAGTTTCCTCCTTTTTGAATACGTGCATTTACAAATTATTAAGGCTGGAAGGTAAAAAAAGGAAATGTGATTTGAGATTGCAATTTTGGTGCTTTCGGTTACTAATTCATAAAATGAGAATAGTATTATTCTCCATAAATTCACGATTCAACTAAACAATCTACAAAGATGAAATTTGCTTTATCCCTGATAATTAGCGTATTGTTTTTTGGAATTAGCTCAGCTCAAACCCAAAATTGGGTTTCATCTAGTCAAGGCATTTTAGATAGCCAGATGACACCTTTTCAGTTAAGTGGCTATCATATAAACTTTAAATCCAGAGGTCCTTTTGGTAAAGATTGGATTTATGGGCATTGGCTTGACGAAGATACTTTGATACGACATGTAGCTTATCGGGATGGTGGCAAGTGGAAGTCACTTCCCTTTTATACAGAGCATTATAGTAGCTACACCGTGGATATAGTTCAGTATGGAGATACTATGTATATAGGTGGGTTATTTGGGGTTCCATACCTAGATAAGGATTCTGTTGCTCTTCCAAACGCTAATATTTTGAAGTACTGGCCTGATGGGGATAGCATTTGGGCATCCGATTTAGCGATGTGGCATATTCAGGAAATGGAGGCTTCAGGGGATTCGCTGCTGATTAATTGTAGTGTTTATCTAACACCTACTGATACCATGGGAGGACATTTGCTTAGCACAGATGGAGGCCAGAGTTGGGTGAGTGCATTTGACGAAAGCGGACCGGATAAAAGCTATAATTGGGGTGGGCCACGCTCACAAATGGAAATTAGAGAGGGGAAGATTTTTGTTTTGTATGAAGGCACTGGAGTTTACAACGGGGTGGTTAGTTGGGATGGTCACAATTGGAAAGGATATGGTCAAGGGTTTCATGGAGGCGTATGGATGATTGATTTCGAATTTTATAAGGACCAGTTATTCTTGGGCGGAACTTTTAGTCGTGCTGGTAATCCCCAAAACCCAGGTGATGGTATTGTTGGTCTAAATGGACAATACTGGGAGAATACTGGAGGAGGAATTTACGCCAATCAAGGTGGGTTTGTTCCGGGGGGTGTTGAGGATTTGTTTTCCGAAATGGATGTGCTGTTTGCACAAGCAAACGCCACGTACTATGGAGATGCATTTATTCCATATCTGGCAGGATGGGATGGTTATCGCTGGTGTGGAACACCTATTACTTACGGAAATAATCGACCAATTAGTTTTGGAGTTATCAAGGATACACTCTATGCGGTATTTCCTGGGTCTGCTACTGCAAATGGTGTGAGCATGGGCTATCTCAACTATTTCGATGGCGATTACCTCCACGGGCCAAATGCCGTTTGTAGCACACCCGGTCTGGGAGAAGGTGAAACAGAATCTGCGGAAGCAGAAATAATGATTTATCCCAACCCAGCAAAAGATATTCTAACCATATCACTACCCGACATCCCAAACAATTCTAACTATGAAATATTGGCTTTAGATGGGCGAGTAGTTCAGTCAGGTGTTTTGCAAGAAGCTGAAAATTCAATAAAAACAGAGCGTAAGCTAAGTGGGGTGTATCTACTAAAAATTAGAAGAGAAAGAGGGATGGTTGTGAGGAAAGTAGTTTTTGAGAATTAAGCTTTTCAAAATGCAAAAAATGATAAGCGGGTCATGTAAGAAGACCCAAAACAAAAATCCCCAACCAAGTGGCCAGGGATTTTCAAAGCAAGATACGCGGAAGCGTTTCTATTAATCTACATTGTCATGCAGAAAGCTGTTATTGGTTTTAATGTCTGATCCATTATCGCTATCATCAATGCTAAAACGGCTTATGTTACTTTCAGTGCTATATTGAGTGTTTTCAATCTTTACACCTTGACGTTTGTAGGCAGGTTCATTGGCTACTTCGTCTGTACCAAAAGGGTTGTTTTTGAAACGATAATTAAATGCCTTCAATTGCGACCTGCGCTCTTCGGCTTTCATACGCATGCTTTCCTCAATGGTATACTCTGTGGGAGGCACATGAGAGTTTTGTGGAGCCTCACGTTTGGCTTCTACTTTTGGGTCAGCTTGTTCAGTTTTCTGTACTTGCTTTATTTCAAACCTGAGACTATCATCTTCCTTATCATCATCTACTTTTACAGTAGGCTTTGGAGCCGAAGCAGGAGTTTGTCCTGGCTTAGCACTTTTCAACTGCTGCTCTAGATTCATGTAATCTTCAAGTGAATAGCGAATAGGCTTTACCTCTCTTTTTTGCGCGGGATTTTCTACTTGCTTTGGCTTCTCTTCCTCAGGAGTTTCAGCTCTTGCAGTTTGTGCGTTAGGCGTTTCTTCTACTTCTTCTTTAGAAGTAGTTTTTTCATCTTCATCATTCAAGGTAAAGTGAACTACTTCATCGCCTTCCTCATCTTCTACCTCAATAGATCCAATATGGAAAACGGTCTCTTCATCTTCGTCTTTAGACGCTGGCTGCGGTGTAGCTTTTTCCTCATCCATTTTTGGAACTTCAGCAATAACTTTATCCTCTGCTTTTACAGAAGGAGGTAATGGAACTTCTTCTGGAGCAACAGGGGTGTTAGATTTGAGGTTTTTTTCAACTTCGTCATCTTCTGAGGGAGTGTGCATTTCAAAAAGATTGGGTTGCTGAAATTGTTGCCTTTCCTGTTTAGCAGAGTGTTTTGCCAACTCTTTATTTATGAAATCGTCATCATTGTCTTCTTCTCTTTCCTGAGCTAATGGTTTAGAAAATACAGAGGCACTGATGGGTTGCTCGTCTTCTAAAGTATGTACTACTTTGGTGGGCCGATGGCCGATTACCTGCTCCTGCTGGTCGGTAGAAAAACCAGTGGCTACAATAGTTACACTTATCTCTTCCCCAAGTGCTTCGTCATCACCAATACCCATAATGATGTTGGCGCTGTTTCCAGCCTCCATCTGGATGAAGTCGTTGATTTCGCCTATTTCGTCAATAGTAATTTCTTCTTTACCGGAAACAATAAGTAGCAATACATTTTTAGCACCCTTAATGTGATTGTCATTAAGCAATGGCGAATCCAAGGCACTGCGAATGGCTTGAGAAGCACGGTTTTCACCGGATGCAGAAGCAGATCCCATAATAGCAGTGCCACTATCCGCTAGTACGGTACGTGCATCGCGCAAGTCAATGTTGGTGGTGTAGTGATGCGTAATTACTTCAGCAATACCACGTGCAGCCGTAGCCAACACCTCGTCAGCTTTTGAGAAACCAGCTTTAAAACCAAGGTTTCCGTATACCTCTCTTAGTTTGTTGTTGTTTATCACAATTAGTGAGTCCACATTGTTACGAAGAGCTTCTACACCTTTTTCGGCTTGTAGCTTACGGTTGTTTCCTTCAAATAAAAATGGAATGGTACAAATTCCGACAGTTAATATTCCTGCATCTTTCGCGGCTTTTGCGATCACCGGAGCGGCACCTGTTCCGGTACCACCGCCCATTCCAGCGGTTATGAAAACCATCTTAGTGTTGGTTTCCAAAATATTTTTTACTTCTTCAATACTTTCTAGAGCTGCCTGCTGACCAACCTCGGGGTTGGCACCGGCACCAAGTCCTTCAGTAAGAGTTACTCCTAGCTGTACTTTGTTGGGCACAGGGCTGTTATTTAGCGCCTGCGAATCAGTGTTACATATCACAAAGTCTACTCCGCGTATACCCATGCCGTGCATATGATTTACTGCATTGCTACCGCCACCACCAACGCCAATCACTTTTATCACTGATGACTGGTTTTTTGGCATATCAAAGGCTATTGTGTCGTTTCCGTTCTGATCGCTCATATCCTTCTATTTATCATTTATAGATCGTCATTCAAAAAATTGCGAAACTTGTCCGCCCACTTATCAAACCAATTTACCTGAGGTTTTGAGGGTTGCGGAGTTTTTGTTTCATCAGCCTGTGGTTCCTCTGGTTCCTCCACCTCTTTTTCGGTTTCTACGGGTGGTGGTATCTCTTCTTCAGTACCCGGGTCAATCACAGTGATCTCACGAGTATTGTTTTCTACCACGCCCTTTAATACTAAGCCTACTGCTGTTGCATAGGCCGGAGAGCTATATTCATCATCTGATTCACTGGCTAAATGCTCGTTTGGGAAACCTATACGTGTATCCATTCCCGTTACAAATTCAGTAAGTTGCTTGATGTGTTTTAGCTGCGCACCACCTCCAGTCAATACTATTCCTGCAATGAGTTTTTTCTTGTTTTCCTCATAGCCGTAATTTTTTACCTCCAGGTATACCTGTTCTATAATTTCTACTACCCGAGCGTGGATTATACGGCTTAGGTTTTTTAATGAAATCTCTTTGGGCTCTCGGCCTCTAAGGCCTGGTATACTTACAATTTCATTTTCCTTGTTTTCTCCTGGCCAGGCCGATCCAAACTTTATTTTCAAAAGCTCGGCTTGTTTCTCAATAATTGAACAACCTTCCTTAATATCTTCTGTAATTACGTTTCCACCAAAAGGAATGACTGCCGTGTGGCGAATGATGCCATCTTTAAAAATCGCTACATCGGTAGTTCCTCCGCCAATATCTACCAGAACTACTCCAGCTTCTTTTTCTTCCTGTGAAAGCACGGCCTCAGCTGAGGCCAAAGGTTCAAGGGTAATTGCACTTACGGTAAGGTTGCTATCTTTTACACAGCGCGCAATATTTTTTATAGAGCTTATTTGGCCCACCACAATATGGAAGTTGGCTTCAAGTCGGCTGCCGTACATCCCCTTTGGATGACGAATTTCACCTTGACCATCTATTTTATATTCTTGTGGGAGCACATGGATGATTTCTTCACCAGGCATCATCACTAAGTTGTGAACGTTTTGCACAAGGTTGTCAATATCCTTATCCTCAATTACATCATCAGCATTTTGACGAATGATATAATCGCTATGCTGCAAACTGCGAATGTGCTGACCGGCTATGCCTACTACCACACCCTTTATGCTAAGTCCCGAGGAGTTCTCCGCTTCTTGCAATGCTTGCTTAATAGATTCAATCGTTTGGGTAATGTTGGTAACCACACCACGATGCACACCAAGTGATTTGGCTTTACCCATTCCAAGTATTTCCAGCTTACCAAAATCATTTTCGCGACCAATCATGGCAACTATCTTGGTGGTTCCTATGTCTAACCCTACGGCTATTTTATCAGGCATCATGTTAATATTTGGTACAAATCACCTGGCCTGCATAGGCTAGGTTCAATGTTTTTATCTGGTCTATATTTTTTTTGTCAACTACGCTTTTGTAAAACGCACGAAGTTTATTCAGCTTCTTTTCTACGTTATCAGGAGTACCCAAAAATACTTGGTGATGGCCGGGCTTTGGGTACAAAATCCACTCCCCATTTTCTTCTACTTGTATCCCTTCAAAAAAGGTTTTATAAAACTCATCTTGCTGAAATCTCACAAAAAAGTCAAAGAGCTGTTTCTCGTTTTCGGCAGATATAGTGCCCGTTACCAGCGGAACTTTAGCAGAAAAATTAGGAGAGAGAGCCATGCTATCTCCTGCTTCGGCTATGTAATAATCTCCTGCTGAACCATGTACACGAAACATGGGCTGTTTTTGGGTTACATCTATCCGCAACTTACCATCTAGTGCCGAATATACTTCCGCTTTACGTATAGAAGGGTGATTATCAAGTCTTTCTTCTAACAGATTAATGTTAATTTCTCTATACAGAAGACTGTCAATATTTGGGTATTCAGTATGTACAATTTTTTGCACGTCCTCTTTGCTTATAAAATACTGGTGCTTATCAGTATTAACCTGTACGTCAACACCTGCGATGCGCATCTCTCCTCTGCGGTTTGCACTAAATGCAAGCATTACCATGAGTAAAACAAAACCCAATGACCATGCTGCTATATTCCAGGCTTTACTCATTGTGAAAGTTTCATTTTTAATGGATTAATAAGTTTGTCAATATCACCTGCACCTATTGTTAAGATTATTTCAGGTTTATTATTGGCAAAATGTGTCAATATCTCTGGTGTGGATAAGTGGTGTTTGTTGTCAATATTGATCTTTGAAAATAGAGCCAAACTATTTATTCCCGGAATTGGTTTTTCGCGGGCCGGATAAATATCCATCAATACCAACTCGTCCAATTTTGAAAGCGCCTCAATAAAGCCTTCTTCAAAATCCCGGGTTCTTGAGAATAGATGCGGTTGAAAAATACCACTGATTCGTTTGTTTGGATAAAGCTCTCTTACAGAGCTTACCAAAGCGTTTATCTCTGCGGGATGATGGGCATAGTCATCAATATAAACCAGCTCATCGCGTTTGATGTGATATTCAAATCTTCTGCGTACACCTTTAAAACTTGCGATGCCGGTTTTCACATCTTTTGCCGAAAGGCCAAAGTTTAAAGCTAAAGCTGCTGCGCCAATTGCATTTTCCACATTGTGTCTGCCAGGCAGGCCGCTGTGAATTTCCTCTATAATGCTTCCCTCAGGAAGCTGAATGTCAAAAACGTAATTGTGATTTTCCACCCTTACATTTTTTCCACAGTAATCCGCGTCAGATTCTATTCCATAGGTGATTCCCTTGAGGCCAGTGTCTTTGTGTACAATTGCCGTTTCGGTTACACAGTCTCTGAATTTAGCAAAGGTGGCTTTCAGTTCTTCCGGGTTACCATAAATATCCAAATGATCAGAATCTACAGAAGTGATGATAGCCCCGGCTGGTTTGAGTTGTAAAAAGCTGCGGTCGTATTCATCTGCTTCAGCCACTAAAATATCACTATCGCTTGGTGGCAAAAAGTTGCTTTGGTAATTGGAAGCAATTCCGCCAAGGAATGCTGCAATGTTTTGGCCGCTTTGTTTAAAAAGATGCGCCAGCAGTGCAGAGGTTGTGGTTTTTCCGTGAGTTCCGGCTACAGCCAGGCAGGTGGTTGCTGCACTTATTTGGCCTAAAGCCAATGCACGTTTTATAAGTTCAAAACCATTATCTCTAAAGTAATTCAACTCACCCATGTCATCCGGAATGGCGGGAGTATAAATTACAGTTGTGGTTTCGGGGTCTTTAAAAGTCTTGTCTATTTTATGGAGGTTATCCTCATAGTGGATGGCGATGCCTTCGCTT
>JAUHWX010000161.1 GCA_030427285.1 Bacteroidia bacterium | reverse complement strand
AAACACTACTGTTTTAATCAAAGCATACCACACATAAAAGGGCTGAAACTCTAATTGTAGACCCTGAATAAAATCTGAGGGCGCGATATCACTCACAAACTCTGCAGCCAAAAAACCACCCGCTAAGCCTAAAAACATACTTATTGCAATGAGTATGGGATTGAATATCATAGTGGCTATAAGCTTTGGAAGGATAAGATAAGCTGCAGGATTAATCCCCATAACTTCAAGAGCATCTATCTGCTCACTTACACGCATACTCCCCAGAGTAGACGCAATATTAGAACCTACTTTACCCGCCAAAATAAGACTAACCATGGTGGGTGAAAATTCAAGAATTATAGATTCGCGAGCTGCAAGTGCCACGTAATAATCCGGAATAAAAGGATCATCCAAATTGAGGGCAGTTTGAATAGTAACAATAGCACCTACAAACAATGATATTACAGACACAATCCACACGCTGCTCAAGCCGAGCAAGTCAAAATCGCGCATCAATGCTTTCCAGTACTGCTTAAAATTTTCAGGCTTCTTAAAAGTCTTACCTAATAAGATGAAGTAGAGCCCAATAGATCGTATTCCCTCGGTTATAAACATTTCGCTAAAATAAGAGTAATTTTGTCTCGCAATAAAGCATAAGTCACAGGAAGCTCAGATGTTTTACAAGTCTTTAAAAATTTTCCTTTTTTCAATGATTTTAATTGCTGCCGTAAGTTCTTGCGGCACTCTCGAAAAGTGTAACTGCCCCGGCAAAAGTTCAATTTCATTTTGACCAAGGCTACTACCACTTTAGAAAAATATCTCCCACAAGGAAGTTTGGAGCTTTGCATGGCTTTGCTAAAATCAGAGCCAGTCCAGCTCAAGATTTCGCGCCCACGCAAAACAAAGTTTGGTGATTACCGCTTTCCGGGGAAAGATGGCAGACATAAAATTAGTGTAAATGCTAACCTCAACCCATTTGCTTTTTTGATTACCCTAATTCACGAAATGGCACATTTAAAAGCTTTCAAAGATTATGGTAAAGTAATAAAACCACATGGACCGGAATGGCAGCAGTGCTTCAGAGATTTGGCCAAACCATTTTTGGATGCCGATATTTTTCCTAATGACGTGAAGGGTCAATTTATAAATAGCCTAAACAAAGGTGCTGCCAGTAGCTGCACAGACTTGAACCTTTTTCGTCAGTTAAAAGTTTATGACGACACACCTGAGCACATTACTACCGTGGAGAAAGTTCCAATGGGAGCTCATTTTAGGATTGGCCAGGATAAAATTTTCCGCAAAGGGCCAAAATCACGTAAGCGCTATAAGTGCCTTAACTTGGTGAATAAGCGCGAGTATATGGTACATCCTTTGGCAGAAGTAGAATTAGTAGAAAACTTAAAAAATATAAAAAGTGCCTGATAAGAATTATTTCTCATCCAGCTTTAAGCTGGGCATTTTAGGAGGCGGCCAGCTTGGTAAAATGCTACTTACCGACACCCGCAGATATGATATTCAAACCAAAGTAATGGATCCATCTCCGGTGGCTCCGTGTAGATTTGGCAGCAACGAATTTGTGCAAGGTGACATTACTGACAAGCAAGCTGTGCTTGATTTTGCCAAAGATTGTGATGTAATTACCATCGAAATTGAAAATGTGAGCACCGAAGCTCTTCACGAGCTAGAGGCTCAGGGCAAAATCATTTACCCACGTCCTCGTACATTGGATATCATTAAAAATAAGAGCCTGCAAAAGGATTTTTATCGCGAGAATAAAGTTCCGACTGCCTCGTATTTCACTTTTGAAAATAGAGAACAGATGATGCAGCTTTTGCTGGAATCTGAACTCAACCCTCCATTTGTATGGAAAGCCGCTACTGGTGGTTATGATGGTAAGGGAGTTTCTATCGTGCGCAATAGTTCAGACATTGAAGACCTGCCAGACATGCCCGGTCTTATTGAAGAAATGGTAGACTATGCAGTAGAAATAGCTGTAGTGGTTGCCCGTTCTCCAAGTGGTGAAACCAAATCTTTTCCTGTAGTTGAGATGGAGTTTCATCCAACTGCCAATTTGGTGGAGTACGTTTTTAGCCCTTCAAACATTGACATTAGCATTCAAAATAAAGCCAACCAACTTGCTGAAGAAGTAGCGCATAAATTTGATCATGTAGGTCTTTTAGCTGTAGAAATGTTTGTTACCAAGGATGGTCATGTGATGGTAAATGAGGTAGCACCTCGTGTTCACAACAGTGGGCATCTAACTATTGAAGGAAATGTCACCTCCCAATTTGATCAGCATCTTCGTGCTATTTTGGATCTACCCTTAGGTGATACCGAAATTGTACGTCCTGCGGTAATGATAAACCTTACTGGCGAAGCGGATCATTCTGGTCCCGTTTTATATGAGGGAATCGAAAAAATCATGAAGTCCTCCGGTGTGAGTATTCACCTTTACGGGAAAGCGGAAACTCGACCTTTCAGAAAAATGGGGCACATTACCATTACTGCAAAAACAATAGAAGAAGCCCGTGAAGTAGCCGGAAACGTAAACAATACTATTAAAGTAATAAGTCAATAAAATGAGTGCCGAAGTAGGAATAATAATGGGAAGTAAGAGTGACTTGCCCGTAATGCAAGAAGCTGCTGATATCCTAAAAGAATTAGGAGTAGAATTTGAAATAAACATTGTGTCAGCTCATCGCACGCCTGACATTATGTATGATTATGCTCAGAATGCCCACAAGAGAGGAATCAAGGTGATAATTGCCGGTGCTGGTGGCGCTGCTCACCTTCCGGGGATGACAGCTAGCCTTACGCCCCTTCCTGTAATTGGGGTACCTGTAAAGTCAAGAAATTCTATTGACGGATGGGATTCTGTACTTTCTATTTTGCAAATGCCAGGCGGAGTTCCTGTGGCAACCGTTGCCTTGGATGGCTCAAAAAATGCCGGAATATTGGCGGCCCAAATTATTGGAACCGCCCGTCCGGAAATACTAAAAAATATTGTGGAGTATAAAAAAGGACTACACGATAAGGTTGTAGAATCAGCCCAGGGTTTATAGGCTTTTCAAAGTCTGTAAAAGGTGCTCTTTTTTACGGTTGGCCACCGGGATTTTAGAACCATCTTCCAATACCAGATAGCCACCATCCGTTTGCACATAGCGTTTCAAGTAATTCATGTTTACCAAGTGAGACTTGTGAATCCGGTAGAAGTTATAATTAGAAAGCATCGTATCAAACTCTTTCAAAGTTTTTGAGGCCAGTAGTGACTTTTCATTATTTAAATAAAAAGTAGTGTAGTTACTACTGGACTCTAATCTGATAATATCTGATAAGCGGATAACATGCATTCCATCGGAAGTTGGCACCACAATTTTCTTTGGTGAGTCAGAAGCCTGGCGAATGTTTTCCACCAGCACATTTATATTTCCAGCATGCTTTGGTACACCTTTACCATCCTCTACCTTTCTGATAGATTTCACCAATTCTTCAGGGTCAATTGGTTTAAGTAAATAATCCAGCGCACTGAATTTAATTGCCTTTATGGCAAATTCATCATGCGCAGTGATGAAGATAATTTCAGGATCGATTTCCTCGTTGTCTCGAATACTTTCCAAAATATCAAAGCCACTTTCGCCAGCTAATTTTATATCTAAAAACAAAGCATCGGGTTTATGAGCAATGAGTGCTTCGGTTCCGTCTGCCACAGTTCCAGCTTCAGCTACTACCTCTACCTCGGGGCAAAAAAGGTCTAATTTCCCACGAAGAGATTCTCTTGAATTTTCCTCGTCATCTACGATTACTACTTTAATCATGTCTCCTAAATATTTTAAGTAAAATTAATCTCTAAATGCTTTCAGCAGGCAATTTAATAATCACTTTAGTTCCCGTTGGGTTTTCCAAATCAATAATTTGAATATCAACCTCTTCATTCTTTGACAGCTTGAGTAAACGAATCCTATCACGATTTATCTGAGTGGCCATGCTACGGTGATCTTGACGCTTAGGCAGTGCTTTCGCAGCTTTTCTTCCAATACCATTATCCTCCACTTCACATATTAGCAATTCGTCATCAAGCTTAAATCGTATACTCAAAAAGCTCTTCTCTTCTTTGGGTTTTATTCCATGAAGAATGGCATTTTCGACATGCGGCTGAATGAGCATCGGAGGAATTCCAACATCATAATCAATCTCATCATCTACCTCAATTTCGTATTCAAACTTACCCTGAAAGCGCAACTTTTCAAGTTCAAGATAATTCTTTAAAACTGATACTTCTGTTTCTACAGGATGAACATGCTCCATTGATGATTCAAGTGTGAGCCTCATCAATTTTGCGAAATTGTTTAAATATCGAACGGCTTGTTTTGGGTCGTTTTTAAAGATAAAACTACTGATGCTGTCCAATGCATTAAAAATGAAATGAGGATTCATTTGCAAACGCAAGGCTTTACGTTCCATATCCAATAATGAATTTTCTAACCTAAGCTGTTGATTCGCCCTCTTTATCCTATCTGAAACGTACAAATAGGTAAGGGTACCAACCAAGGTCAGTACAAGCAGGATAAACCACCAGCGCTTATACACAGGATTGAGTATCACAAAATGGTAGGTCACGCTATTGTCCTCCCATTTTTCCCCTTCACGGGTTACTTGTGCTTCAAAAGTGTAATTACCCGGTTTTATGTTTGAGAAAATCGCCTCACGCCTTGAGCCGGCTTGAGTCCAGTTATCACCCAGGCCTTTTACGCGATAGCGATAAATTAAATTTTCTGGCTGGTAGCCGGTGAGTCCGGCCATGGTAAAACTCAAGAAGTTTAAATCTGGTGGCAATCGCAATTCCTTTGGTGTGCCATAAAATGGGAATATTCCCTCTGCATAATCTTCCAACCCCTGAACCTCACCAAATGAAAGTTCGACATCTGTAATAGCTAATTGTGGCGGCTCTACATACTGTTGCATCAAATTAAGATCTATCACAAAAAGCCCTTCAGGACTGCCGGCCACCAATTGATCGTTATGCAGCGTCAAAGCCTGAGGGCTGAAACCCTCGCGGATTAATCGAGAAACTTGCGTTACCTCCTTTACTTTGTAAAGTCCATCTGTTTTTATGGTTTTAAAAAGTCCCTTATTAGTAGTCATCCAAAGGGTATTTTCACCAACTTCCAGTGCTTTTATTTCAGCAAAGTTTAGGTCAGCTGGACTGATATTTTCTGTGCTTTGTGCTGTCAAGTGGTAAAGCCCTTCGGATAGAGTTCCTGCCCAAATCTCATTGGCAGTAACAGCTGTAAAAGTGTTGAAGCGCAAGCTATCCAACTTCATCCCTCCAAGCTCACGAACATTCTCCCAGCCATTTTTTGAAAAACGCATAAAACCTTCGGTATAGGTAGCAAACCACAAACTACCGTCCTTACCTTCTGAAATAGCATATACTGGCGAAAATGGGAGATTTTCTGTTGCACTGATATTCTCTAGGCGTCCTTTACTGTACTTAAAAATCCCTGTTCCAGTACCTATCCACAGCGCATCACTGGTAGCTTTTAAGGCAAATATGTAACCGCCTTCAATCTCTGAAAATATCGCTTCTGTAAACTGCTTGCCATTAAAGCGAATAAGACCTCGCTCCGTTCCTAACCAAGTCAAACCTTCAAATCGGTCAATGGCCAGAACCACGCCATAATTATAATTAATCCCTTGAAAATTGTTGATACTTTCACCAGTTACAGCAGTAAGCCCACGACCACTACCAGCCAGCACCTGGTGCCCATCTGACCACACAGAAAATATTTCAGGCCCTACCTTTTCCTTCTCATTGTATATGCGCAATGAAGTATTTTCAAGCTTTGTCAAGCCTTGATTAGAATAAAGCCACACAACACCAGAGTTACCCAAATAACACCCTTTATACCTTTGATCTTCCAGTCCATTGGTTTGATCCAATTCCAAAAAACCATTCTTAGAGTAGATTAGAATTTTTCCATCAGCCAAACCCAAAATCTTTGCACCTCGTGCGCTTATACCTTTACTTTTCTCCGAATTAATTTGACTGAATCCACCATTAACAAACTTTCCAATACCGTTCTTACCTGCGGCAAAAACACTTTCTTCATTAACATCCAAATCATAAGTTGACTCAGTAGTAAGTCTTTTGTCTCCTGCGTAAACTCCACTGTCCGTGGCTAGCCAAAATTCCTCCAAATACAACAAATCATGTATTTCTCCTTCAAAGTTTAGCTGCAGCTGAGTCAGTGTATCGGCTTTATCCAAACTATACACTGCCGTTTTACTAGCCACCACCATATGAGCGTTGCGGTCACAAGCTATTTTTTGTATCCTATCATTGTTTGGCAAATAGAAATAGCTAAAAGTCAGTCCATCATACTTTAGCAGAGTATTGTCAGAAGCTGCCCAAATATTCCCCTCACTATCTTCACAGAGGGCAGTAAGCAGTGGACGAACTTTGGTGTTTTCAGGAGTGAATGTTTTGAATTCGAAGCCATCATAACGAACCAAACCAGCACCTTCAGTTGCTAACCAGAAAAACCCACGACTATCCTGCATCATGGTATTAATTCGAGTGGAAGGCATCCCTTGCTCCAGTCCTATTTTTTGAAAAGAATATTGCTGACCAAAAACTGGTGCAGCTATAGCGATGAAGAGTATGGCAAAAATCCGCCTCAAATGATGGTGATTTAGAGTTCTAAAATTACGGTTTCAAATATTGCAGAATAAAACGGTAAATTAACACTTAGATTATGATACGACACGTTTTAACGCTTTTGCTACTTCCTTTTATTAGCATCTCCCAAAATTACGGATACTTTGCCGGTGGTCGTTCGGCTGCTATGGCACACAGCAGTGTGGCGCTAAGTGACATATGGAGTGGGCATCACAACCAAGCGGGTTTGGCATTTCTTGAAAAGCCCTCTTTTGGAATAAGCTATGAAAATCGTTTTTTCCTGAATGAGTTATCGCTTGCCAATGCCGCCCTGGCTTTTCCTTCCAAATTGGGCACCGTTGGCCTGAGTCTCTCTTATTTTGGTTTTGAATTGTACAATGAATCCAAAATCGGCCTCAACTATTCCCGAAAATTTGGAGAGTATTTCTCCTTCGGCTTACAGCTAAATTATCACTCTTTTTATGTAGAAGAAGGAACTCATGACCCAGGATTCTTAACCTTTGAAGCCGGTATTTTGGCAAACCCCACCCCGAAACTCTCCATAGGATTTCATGTATTCAACCCCACCAATTCGTATAAAAATAAAGAAACCGATCAGCAGACAAACCCCATTATGCGCCTCGGTGCCTTATACCAGTTTAATGAAGAGGTAGCTCTTACCGGAGAGGTG
>JAUHWX010000160.1 GCA_030427285.1 Bacteroidia bacterium | reverse complement strand
TCAAAATCATTAATGAAACGAGCTTCGAATCCCAAGTTTTAGGTAAAATTGGAGAACGTCCCAACACTCCTCCTGAAAAAGAAATGAAGGCCGACACCGGAGATGACGACCTTTTTTCTGAATGGGACCATGACAATGAAGATTCTGATGATTATCAGGGAGACGATTGGTATTAAATAATTACCACTCCGTGAATTCGATTAATCGGAATTGACTTTCCATTTTTTAGTAAGATTCGCTTATCTGTAATCGCCCAAATCGTGGTGTTCACCCTCTTTACACCATCCGCATCTTCAAAGTAAATATTCACTTTGTGATGATCTAAATTGCCTAAACTAGTTGCATGATGCAGAGCGGCAGTCCGTTCGGAAATTGCCAATTTATCTAAAAGTACTTCTGCTTGTGGAAATTTAAGTTCCCCTATTGTTTCCTTTTCCACCAAAGGAGTGGCGTCAAATGTGTTATCCATAATGTAAAATATATTTCGGTTGGAAAATGAGGTGTGGTCCCCATTATTTTTATAAAATTTACCCTTAGCTTGTCAAACTAAATATAAGCATTTTGGATAAAATTTTAACCATTCGAAATTTGAGCAAACGCTACGGCCCTGTGCAAGCCGTTGATAGCCTGAGTCTGGAGGTTCCGAAGGGAAGTGTTTTTGGAATACTTGGACCAAACGGCAGCGGAAAAACTACCACCTTAGGAATGCTACTTGGAGTTACAAAACCGGACAGTGGTGATTTCTCGTGGTTTGGAAAACCTCTGAATTTTGAAACCAAACAAAAACTTGGCGCTATACTCGAGACTCCTAATTTCTACCCTTATATGTCTGCGGTAGATAATCTAAAAGTGGTAGCCCAAATAAAGGAAATTGGTAATGCCAATATTGATGGAGTACTCAAAACGGTAAACCTGAATACACGTGCTGATAGCAAATTCAAAACATACAGCCTTGGGATGAAACAACGCTTGGCCATTGCCTCTGCCCTACTCAGCAATCCTGAAGTTTTAGTTTTGGATGAACCAACAAACGGATTAGACCCTCAGGGGATTGCCGAAATACGTGCGCTTATAAAAGACATCGCCTCACAAGGAATCACAGTAATTATTGCAAGTCATCTTTTAGATGAAATAGAAAAAGTGTGTACCCACGCGGCCGTTATACGTTTTGGCAAACTATTGTTTTGCGGCACCGTGGAGGAATTGACCGGCCACGAAGGTGTGGTAGAAATTGGTAGTGAAGATTTGAACCTCACCAGGATGCTGCTAGAGAAACTAGATGGTGTGGACAGCGTAAAAGTTGAAGGCGATATGCTTCTTGTGGTTTTGGACAAAAAAATATCCCCGTCAGAAATAAACAAACACCTAATGTCACAAGGTGTATATGTTCATCATTTAGTATTCCGTAAAAACAGCCTCGAAAAACAATTCCTAAACCTAATTTCAAACTCATGAAACTATTTAAAATAGAGTGGCTAAAGCTGCGCTTACATATTTTCTTTTGGATAGGAATGGGGCTTTACATCCTTTGCATGATTCTTCTTATTTCAGGTTTTGGTAGTTTCAAATTGTTTAATAATGATGGAGCAGAAAACCAAGGCATGATTGCCATGAAAACCTTTGGCGAGGCAGGGTTTTACATTCTCCCTCACCTTTGGCACAACATTACTTATTTGGCAGGGTTTTTCAAATTCATTCCTGCTTTCCTCCTCATATTCTTTATTTCCAATGAATATCAATACAAGACTTTTCGTCAAAATGTGATTGACGGACTGAGCATTCAAGGCTTTTATATTTCTAAGCTTTTTAGCGCCTTAATCTTTAGCCTCATAAGTCTTGCTGTTATATTTTTTACTGGGCTTGTGATTGCTATTATGTACAATCCCGATGCAAGTTTTGCAGAATATATTGACGGTGCCGATTACCTGTTCGCATTCTTTACTGAAGTAATGTTTATGATGGTTTTCGCGTTATTCCTTACTTTCCTTTTCAGGAGAAGTACGGTGAGCATCATCGTAATTTTAGCCTACTACTTTATTGTAGAACCAATTCTTGGCTTTGCCATTGGCGAGCCCATCAAGTATTATTTACCGGCAGCCCCTTCGCGGGAATTGATTTTACAACCTTTTACAAGACTCATGGAGGCCGACATGATTTTGGGTACAACCTCTACAGATAGTGTGTCCACCAAATTTTTGTTGACCACTTGGCTTTATACCCTCATCTTTGCGGCTGGAGGTTTAGTAATTCTTAAAAAACGAGATTTGTGACCAATCGTCCAGAAAATACAA
The DNA here is from genome assembly GCA_030427285.1 of Bacteroidia bacterium. Taxonomy (GTDB): domain Bacteria; phylum Bacteroidota; class Bacteroidia; order Flavobacteriales; family Schleiferiaceae; genus Owenweeksia. The sequence continues at coordinate 5,054 of JAUHWX010000160.1, read as the reverse complement.
ACAGCTGGCGCGCGCGCTGGTACGAAATCATCTTTGAATCAGATACTCCTAGAGGAAAGCTGTTTGACGTAATTCTGCTGATATTTATTATCGGTAGCCTTTTGGCTATTATGCTCGAAAGTGTACCCTCTTTGTTAGAACACCACAGACAGTTTTTCAGGTATGTAGAGTGGGTATTTACGGCCATTTTCACCATTGAGTATTTGGTACGGCTCATTATAGTGCGTAAAAAAAGCAAGTACATTCTCAGCTTTTACGGGCTTATCGATTTACTTTCCATCCTCCCTACCTACCTCGCCCTTATTCTGGTAGGAGCACAGTATTTTATGGTGCTCAGGGCATTCAGGCTCATCCGGGTTTTCAGGGTTTTAAAGATGGTTCGCTTTCTTGGCGAAGCCCAGGTTTTAAGCTCAGCCTTACGCGGTAGCCGTATAAAAATTACCGTGTTTCTGGTAGCGGTAATGTGTGTAGTTTTTGTAATGGGCACCGTGATGTATGTGGTCGAAGGTCCTGAAAATGGCTTTACCAGCATCCCTGTGAGTATATATTGGTGTATTGTAACCCTCACAACGGTGGGCTATGGAGACATCGCTCCTCAAACTCTGGCGGGCCAGATTATTGCCTCCGTAATTATGATTTTGGGGTATGGTATCATTGCTGTACCTACCGGAATCGTAACGAACGAAATGACTAAGGCCAATGAAAGAAGTAGAGCTGGAAAAGCCTATGTATGCAGTAAATGTGGAGAAAGCAGCCACGCTGTAGATGCAAAATTCTGTAAAACCTGCGGTAATCATTTTGAGTAAAACTGCCATTTTTATTGCCGGCCCCACTGCCGTGGGAAAAACAGAGGTAGCCATCAAAATTGCAGAATGGCTGCAAACAGAAATCATTTCTTTTGATTCTCGTCAGTTTTACAAAGAATTAAAAATCGGAGCGGCACCACCTTCACCTGAAGAACTCGCTCGCGTGCCACATCACTTGGTGGGGCACCTTTCGGTAAAAGATGACTACAGCGCAGGAGATTTTGAAAAAGAAGCTTTAGCCAAGCTAAACGAAATTTTTAAAACACATGATACGGCCGTGCTCGTTGGTGGAAGCGGGCTTTACATGCGTATCCTCACGGATGGTTTTGATGAGATGCCCGGCATTCCTCAAGAAATACGAAAGCAGCTAAATGCTGAATTGGAAGAAAACGGACTGGAAAGCTTAGCTAAAGAATTAAGCGAAAAAGACCCCATCTACTTTGCGCAAGTAGACCAGCAGAACCCGCAGCGAATAGTCAGGGCTTTGGAAGTAATCCGCACCACAGGAAAAACGTATTCTTCTTTTCGCCAAGGTGAAAAAACCAAGCGTCCATTTAATATTATAAAAATAGGATTGGATCTGCCCCGCCCTGAATTATACGAGCGTGTAAACCTCCGTGTGGACAAAATGATAGAAGCAGGACTTGAAGAAGAAGTGAAACAGCTCCTTCCCTTTCGGGAGAAAAACTCCATGCAAACTGTGGGCTACAAAGAACTCATCCGCCATTTTGATGGTGAGATAGATTTAGATTTCGCCATTGAAGAAATAAAGAAAAACAGCCGCAGATATGCAAAGCGCCAGCTTACCTGGTTTAGAAGAGAAAAAGGTATTGAGTGGTTTTTGCCTTTTGAGGTGGAAATAATTAAAAATGAACTAGCACTTAAACTTCCATAATGAAGCCTTTCCTATTAACAATAGTACTTATAATCAGTTCCAATCTATCAAAAGCCCAAACCGAAAGTATTCCTTTAGAAACCTCTGGCTATGGCTTTGACTCAACTTATTTGTTTGTTTCTGAACATTCATATTTGACTCTTCAAATAGACACATTAGAGTTTTATGATGGATATAAAGCCTATTGGGTTATAGAGGAAGCAAAGTATAGACCTGACACTACCATCAGGTTAAAGACATCAACATACAGGTTTCATGCGGATACATTTAGAACAACTTTAACCTATCCTGTATTTACTTCGAAGAATAAAAAGTTAAGTGCTTCTGTTATAGATACCACTTGGGATCCTATGGATCCCTCATTATATAAAACAGAAAAAAGAGACTCGATTGAAATACACTATTCTATTTCATACCCATTAGATTACGATACTTTTTTGAAAACTATCAAGGAGGTAGAGAATTCTGCAACATTCCAAGGATTGAATGTCGCCTCGATTTATATGAACATTTATCCTAGAAAGAAACGTGGGTTCACAATAGAAGAATTAAAATCAAATGATTTCGATGATGTTGATTTTATATCTACAACCTTCATACTAGAAAAGAATGGGGTAACAATGGATTACCCGATTATTTTTGAATAGTTGAATTTATTTGCAAACTGATTCTTGAGATGAACCTCCGCAAACTCCTATATCCATTTTCCTTCCCTTACGGGGCGATAACTGCATTGCGCAATTGGGCTTTTAATAAAGACATTTTGCCTTCGCAGGAGTTTGAGGTGCCCGTGATTTCGGTGGGAAACCTAAGTGCTGGAGGTACTGGTAAAACGCCCATGGTGGAGTTTCTGATCCGCAGGTTTTCAGATTATAAAATTGGCTTGGTAAGTCGCGGCTATGGCCGAAAAACCAAGGGACTTATTTTGGCTAAACCCGAACACACCTTTAGAGAAATTGGTGATGAACCCTTTCAGATTTACAAGAAGTTTCCAGAAATATGTTTGGCCTTAGCTGAAAAGCGCCCCGTGGGTGTGCAAGCCTTAATTGACAATTGTTCGCCCGATTTAATTTTATTAGATGATGCCTACCAGCATCGCTACGTAAAGCCGGGCTTTCAAATTTTGCTCACTACTTTTCAGGAGCCCTTTTATCAGGATTTGCTTTTGCCTGCCGGGAACCTTCGGGAATATAGAAGTGGGAAAAAAAGAGCGGATGTGATTGTGGTCACTAAATGCCCTGCAAACCTCACTCCTGCCAAGGCCAGAGAAATGATGCAAAAGATAAAGCCAGGAGAAAAGTATGTGTACTTTACCTCCATTAGCTATGGCGAACCACAAAATGTGAAAGGTGAAAAACTGGGAACCAAAAAGGTAATTGCCCTTACCGGTATTGCGAAACCTCAACCCTTTTTAAACCAAATTGGAAAAAGCCTTTCCATACAGAAACATCTAAAATTTGCTGACCATCACAGTTTTTCCGCCAAGCAAATAGCAGATATAGAAAAAATGGTGAGCGTCACCGGAACCCCAATTATCACCACCGAAAAGGATTGGGTACGTCTAAAAAGTATGCTTAATTCAGAAACGCTGGAGCATGTTTTTTATCTCACTATGGAGGTTCAATTTCTATTTGACCAAGAACAAGATTTCACTAAAAACATAAGTGACTACTTACAAGCGTTCTAAGCTCATGAAATTACCACATTCAAATGTTTTGTCATGGTTTTTCTTTGCATCGCTCAAAAAACACACGCCAAAACTATAGTGCTTTACCATTTTTAACACCCCAGCCTAAAGGCCGGGGCAGGTACTGCCAACCCCAGCGGGGTTGTCTGTTGCTAGCATATATAAAACCAATGATTACCTATTTTGAAGTGGTTTTTCATTTCCGGCATGTGAGTTTAAAAACCATCACAAAATTTACCATTACCCCTGTTTTTAATAAGCCAAACAAGTCCCTGAAAATAACCTTTTCCAGCTTTAAAACTCCCCTTTGAGACAGTGTCAATATTTCGTTTCTTTGCGCCCGCTATTATGAAAGATATTTTAGAAAAATACGAGCCGATAATCGGTTTGGAAATACACGTTCAGCTGAATACCCAAAGCAAGGCCTACAGTTCGGACTCTACCACTTATGGTGGAATGCCCAACACACAGACCAATGCTATTTCTTTGGGTCACCCCGGTACTTTGCCGATGGTAAACAGCAGCGTGATTGAATTTGCCGTAAGGCTGGGTATTGCTACTAACTGCGATATTCGTGAGCGAAATGAGTATGCCCGCAAGAATTATTTTTATGCGGATTTGCCAAAAGGCTATCAGGTAACTCAGGACACTACACCCATTTGCACCAATGGATATGTGGAGATAAAAGATGCGGATGACAATCCAAAACGTATTGGCCTTACCCGTATCCACATGGAAGAAGATAGTGGTAAGAGTATTCACGATATTGACCCTTTTAACACACTGATTGACCTCAACCGTGCAGGTGTTGCACTTTTGGAAATTGTGAGTGAGCCCGATTTTAGAAACGGACAAGAGGCCTACAATTACCTTCAGGAGATGCGCCAATTAGTGCGTTACCTCGATATTTCTGACGGTAACATGGAAGAGGGAAGTTTGCGTTGTGACGTAAACGTTTCTATCCGCCCAAGAGGAAGAGAAAAGTTTGGAACCAAGGTAGAGGTGAAAAACATGAACTCCTTCCGCAATGTGCAAAAGGCTATTGACTTTGAAATAAAGCGTCAGTACGAAGTTTATGAAAGCGGTGGCGAAGTGCTACAGCAAACCATGACTTTTGATGCTGGAAGCGGAGAAACCCGTTTGCTAAGAGCTAAGGAAGACGCGCATGATTACCGCTATTTTCCGGAGCCGGATTTGCAACCCATTTGGGTAAAACAAGATTATGTGGATCAGGTGAAAAGTGAACTCCCACCCCTACCTAAAGAACTTTTGGCTAAGTATCAAAAAATGGGGTTAAGCGCTTATGATGCCGCTCTGCTTACTGAAACCAAGGAGATTGCCCTATATTTTGAAGAAGTGATAAAGCACACCAAAAACCACAAGGCTGCGGCCAACTGGATGATGGGGAGTGTAAAATCATATATGAATGATAGAGCTATCTCTATTGAAGAGTTTCCTGTAAAGCCAAACACTATTGCAGAGCTTATTGACATGGTGGACAATGGTGTGGTAAGCAACTCGGCTGCCAACGGTGACTTGCTAAAGGGATTGATTGAAAATCCTGAAAAAGAACCTGAGGCTTTGGCCAAGGAGCTAAACCTTATACAGGAGAGTGACAGTGATGCTTTGCTTGAATTGGTAAAAGAAGCTTTGGCGAAATATCCCG
>JAUHWX010000159.1 GCA_030427285.1 Bacteroidia bacterium | reverse complement strand
AGACGACCAGAAGAAATTTTTATACGCCATCCAAAGCTGCCAGGATGGAATAAGACGCATGAGTCCTGATGTGGAAGACTTAGTTGAGACATCAAATAATTTAGCTCGCGTGTTGTTACAAGATGGTAAAATGGAAGTGAAATGTCTTACTCGTAGCGACCGTGAGTCTGCCAAGTGGGATTTAGCTTTTGCTGTAGCTGCACCATTTAAGTTGATTGGAGCAAATGTGGAACACAGCGGTTCTTATCCAGGCTGGAAACTTGACCCCAACGCAAGGATGCTTGGTATGATGAAGGATTTGTACGCTGAGCTTTTTGGTGAACAACCAGACGTTTTGGCTTGCCATGCAGGTTTGGAGTGTGGGCTTTTAGGTCAGCATTATCCTAATTTGGAGATGATTTCCTTTGGACCAACCATTAGAGGTGCGCACTCACCTGATGAGAGAGTTTGTATTTCTTCAGTTCAAAAGTTCTGGGGATATTTACAAGAAGCTTTGAAACGTATTCCAGCTAAAAACTAGTTTAGGCGAAAGCAATTCTGTTTAAAGGCAAAAAATAGAAACCAGTGAATTCTGATAAAACATTAAAACTTGTGGAATGTCCCCGCGATGCTATGCAGGGCATCCACGAGTTTATTCCTACTTCTCAAAAAATTGATTACATCAACTCTATACTTCGGGTAGGGTTTGACACTATTGATTTTGGAAGTTTTGTTTCGCCCAAAGCCATTCCTCAGCTCAAGGATACCGTTGAAGTTTTAAATGGTTTAGAATTAGATAGAACCACTTCCAAACTGTTAGCGATAGTGGCAAATCAACGTGGGGCTGAAGAGGCTGTTCAATTTGATGAAATCACCTATTTAGGTTACCCTTTTTCTATTTCAGAAATTTTCCAAAAGCGCAATACCAATAAGTCTATAGCTGAATCTGAAGCTTTGGTTGGTGAGCTAATTAATATTTGCGCCAAGCAAAATAAAGAGCTGGTGGTGTACATTTCTATGGGATTTGGAAACCCTTATGATGAGCCATGGAATGTAGAAATAGTAGAGAAGTGGAGCCGTAAACTAGCTGAGATGGGCATCAAGATTTTATCTCTTTCCGATACTATTGGTACTTCTAATCCCGAAAGTATTAGCTATCTGTTTTCCAATCTTATTCCTGCATTGCCTAATGTAGAATTTGGTGCACATTTACATACTACCCCCGATACTTGGTATGAAAAAGTAAAATCAGCTTATGATAACGGCTGTAATAGATTTGATGGGGCCATTAAAGGATTTGGCGGCTGCCCAATGGCCGCTGACGATTTAGTGGGGAATATGCCAATGGAAAAGCTCCTGTCTTTTGCGCAAGAAAATAAAGTAGCAGGCAATATAAATATGCTGGCTTTTGAAAGCGCTTATAACAAAGCTCTTCAAACTTTTCCTTTTTAATTTAGCTTCTGGTTGTTCATAATTATCAGATTCAAGCTGTTTTAGGCAGCTCGCTGAAATTTTTTTCAAAAAAAAATGATTTTTTTTTGTAGAAAAAGTACCAATGAGCATTCAGGTCTAAAGACTATCACTTTTTCTACATTTTTTGAATGTAACTCATTGAAAGCATCCAAAGAGGTGATGTCTTTTACCTGCTAAATTTTGTGTTTACTTTCCAAAGCCTTGATTTAGAGTGACGTTTTTTTATTACCCAACATACGTCCAATTAGGGTGTTAGCCTCGTAAATGACTACAAGTTGTCAATAAATTCTCCATTTTTGTGAACACACTAATCAAGCATGAAACAAATATGAAAGAGGTCTCACAAGCCCTCAAGGTTGCTCTTTCAATAAGGCAGTATCTCCAAGAAAATACTCGAGGAAGGCAACCAAGTAGCAGGGAATTAAATGAAAGCTATAAACGCATTACAAACCAAATTAAAAACATAAATGATTTATAATCACTAAATGAAAAAATCAAGAAGAAACTCACTCTAAAACTCAAAATTTGTCATGAATAACTCTAACTCTATTATTAACGTTACCAACATTGTTCGTGATTTTTTGCGAAATGAAGCAAAAACTCTTGAAATAAGCAGAGGTAAAATGCTACGCGATGTAGATCCTGAAAAGGAGCTGCATAAGTACCTCAAGGTTGGTTAACAATTTTTTCTCTCGAACACTATCGAACGCGGTTTTGGGCTTCCCAAAACCGCGTTTTTTTTTGCATAATTCGGTTTAGAGAACATTCCATACAATCCTGAGTTAATATTAGCAATACTAAAAATAGTGATATGAAAACGATAAAAATAGTATTGGTAGCATCAGCATTAAGCTTGGGATTAGTTTCATGCATGGAAGGAACGGAAGAGGTAAAAACTAATGAGGATAAGTTGGAAGCTCCAACAGATCTAACCGATGTGGATGAACCTGACATCCCAGTAGTAGAAGAAATGGAGGAAAATACCGAGGGGTATGACGAAAAGGATTCAGATGAAGATCCAATAATAGATACCGCCCAGTAGTACGTCTCTGTGTTACGAAAAATAGAGTTTAACAGTAAATCAAAATTTATAATGAAGGTATTAGTAGTAGGAGCAAATGGTCAGATAGGAAAGCAAGTTGTAAAAAAGCTGGCCGATAAAAATCACCAGGTACTGGCCATGGTGCGAAAAGAAGAGCAACGGGGCAATGTGGAGGAAAAAAATGTCACAGCTGTTGTGGCAGATTTGGAAGGTGATTTAAGTCCTGCATTTAATGAAAAACCAGATGCTGTTATTTTTGCGGCTGGAAGCGGAGCTAACACAGGTGTAGATAAAACTCAGGCTGTAGATAATAGAGGGGCCCGAAAAACAATAGATGAGGCGATAAAGCACAATACAAGACGCTACTTGATAGTAAGCTCAATAGGCACTGATGATCCAAATAATGGCCCAGAAGCATTGAGACCTTATTTAATAGCTAAGTCACAGGCTGATCAGCACCTAGTGCAAAGTGGCTTAGATTATACCATTGTAAGGCCTGGAATGTTAGTAAACGATAATGCAACTGGTAGTGTAAATGCTGCTGAAAAACTTAAAGACTACTCCAATAATTCTATTACCAGAACGGATGTGGCCACTGCAGTGGTAGAAATGCTGGACAAGCCAAATACACACCAAAAGGTGATCGAATTGGTAAATGGTAATACTCCTATTCCAGATGCTATTGGAAACATTTAGATTTGCGGAAAGCTTAAACTAAGTGTTCAAAAAAATAGATAAAACGAAATACGCTCCTCATTCAAAACCAATAATGGTTTGGGATGGGGAGTGTGGTTTTTGTAAATACTGGACTACGCGCTGGTCTAAATTTACTGGTGAAAATGTGATTTATGAGCCATATCAAACGGCAGCTGAAAGGTTTGAAGACATTGAAGTAAAACATTTTAAAGAAGCGAGCCGGCTCATAGAAACAGATGGTCGCGTATACAGCGGTCCACGCTCAGCCTACCGTACTTTTACCTATGGGAGCAAATGGGGCTTTTTAGATAGATGGTATGAAAACAAGGCCTGGTTTCAATCCATAAGTGACAAGGCTTATAGCTGGGTTGAGAAGAATCGTAACTTCTTGTTTAAGCTCACAAAAGCATTTTTTGGGTCAGATCCTAATGAGGTAAGGCCCTTTTGGATTATATATGTTGGTGTAATATTTTACTTTGCCTACATTTTGTTTTAGGCTAAAACTATAAACAGGCATCTTGATATTGTAACTTCATCTGCCAATAAGCAATTTACCCAGCCGTTATATTTGAATAAAAACAGTAATACCCTTGAATAAGCTTACAGTTTTATTTGTGATTAGTCTTTTATCAAGTTTGGCCTTTGGACAAAAGTCTAAATTTACTGTTGTTCACGATAAACCGGTTATCACCCTTGAAGCTCGAGTAGGTAAGTATTGGAATATAGAGCAACCAAACGACTCCCTTCCTGCTGCAGAGTTTGAGCACCTCAAAGCTATTAGTCAAGGAATTCGATACGATTTCTCTGCATTATATCATCTTAGTGAATATTTTGAGATTGGACTTACTTATTCCGGTTTGAAGACCACGAACACTGTGAAAGATGTGAATATATCTGTGGTAAGACCACAAGGTGACACACTCAATCTATATGGGAATTTAGTGGAGGGTGTGAAACAAAATTTTTTTGGGCCTCGATTGGACGCCAGAATTAAACTGGGGGACTTTTTATTCTTGCGTCCGGGAACTTCGGTTGGTTACTTAAGATATGTAAACGCAACAGATGCCGCTGGTTATAAATACGAATTAAAAGGAGGGACGCTGGCTGTAGATATTCATGCTAGTTTACAGTATAAAGCTGATGACAACTGGGGTATAATGGTTGCGGCTTCAGTGATGCCTACATTCATTTATGAGCCTTCGGTAGAGTATGAAAATGGAGCAACAATAGTGTTTACCGGAGGATTGTTAAACGTGGGACACTTTCATGTAGGAGCTGGTATAAGCTACACTTTTACCAAAAAGAATAAGGATGCCATGCCTGCTTATTTCTAAAGCTCCGCTGACTTTAACTTGGGTAGTATCTTTCTAGCCCTGGATTTATAACCAGCAGACGCGTTTTCCAGGTTTTCCTCAATTACAAGCTTCAGCTCTGGCTGAAGTTCTTCATGTTTTTTACAAATATTAAAAGCAGTGGTCATCCCAAAACATTTTACAGCAATTGGCTGCTTTGGATCAAGCAAGTCACGAATGCATAAGTCATAAATAATTCCTTCAAAGTCTTCTGGAATATTGACATACTGCATCACCCTATAAATATTACGGGCTACAGAGTCATGCCTGGGTTTTTCCAACAACCTAATGAGGGTGGGCAAATATGGTATTAAGAGCGCTTTATCCATTTCACCTGCATGGCCTAGGGCCCAAGCCGCACGCTGCGAAATTCCAGGTTCACCAGTCTCAATAAGCTGAAGGTAAGAGTTCAGATTTTCAGGATGTTCCACTAAAAAAGATGCAATGCTGTGAATCGTTTCTTTGGAATACCTCTGGTCTAAAAGCTTTTCAAAATTCATAGTGGTGGCTAAAATACAAAGCAGTAGAGTGTCATCAAGATCCAAATTCTTCTATTTTTTTGAATGAAAAAAGCACTATACCAAACATTAATTTTGTGAAAATCAAAAAGTTAATGCTTGAAATGAAGAAGAGTATAGTTAGAGTTGAAAAAACAAATGGTATCTTCGCGGCCAATTTTAAGATAATAGATTTGAAGAATTTTGAAGCCTTAGGGCTTTCGTCACCCGTTCTTAAAGCCCTTAGTGAAATGGGATTTGAGAACCCTACCGAGATCCAAAGCCAAGCCATTCCTTTGTTACTTTCTAAGCCTCAAGACTTTATAGGTCTTGCACAAACTGGTACAGGAAAGACAGCAGCATTTGGTTTACCGCTTATTGATCTTATTGAGGTAGAAGAGAAACGCACACAAGCCCTTATTTTGGCGCCTACTCGTGAATTGGCGCAGCAAATAGGCAAGCAGTTGTCCGAGTTTTCTAAGCATAAGGGACGCCTAAACATAGTATGTGTTTTTGGCGGGGCCAGCATTAGCGGCCAAATGTCAGAAGTGAGAAGGGGCGCACAAATTATTGTGGCTACTCCTGGTCGATTGATTGACCTTACCAAACGTGGAGCTGTAAAGCTTTCCAGTTTGGAATACATTATTTTGGATGAAGCTGATGAAATGCTAAACATGGGGTTCAAGGATGACTTGGATTACATTTTAGCACAAGCCCCTGAAGAAAAGATTACATGGCTATTTTCAGCCACTATGCCCTCTGAAATAAAGCGCATAGTAAAGAATTATATGGTAAACCCTGCCGAAGTAAAAATAAATCAGGGAAACATTGTAAACACAAACATTGAGCACCAATATGCCGTACTTAAGGCATCAGATAAAACTGAGGCACTTCGTAGGCTTTTGGACTTTGATCCGGAAATGTATGGTGTAGTATTTACCCGTACTAAGCGGGATGCCCAAAAAGTAGCCGAAGATTTGGTAGAAAGCGGTTATGCAGCTGAGCCACTTCACGGTGATCTTTCGCAAGCACAGCGTGACGCTGTAATGAGACGCTTTAGAGCCGGTACACTGCAAATGCTTATAGCCACAGATGTGGCTGCTCGTGGTATTGATGTAAATAACCTTACTCACGTAGTACATTTTGCCTTGCCAGATGACCCTGAATATTACACACACCGTAGCGGACGTACCGCCCGTGCTGGTAAAAAGGGTATTTCACTTTCGCTAATTACAAAAGCTGATATGCGCAGAGTGAAGTATTTGGAAAGCAAATTAGGTATCCGTTTTGAAAAAGCTCTTATTCCTGAAATATCAGAGATTGCAAAAAATAGAGTTTCGCATTGGGCGGATAAACTGGCTAGCCAGGAAATCAGTAAGATGCTTGATTTTGAAATGATGCAGACTGCAGAAATGGCGCTTCAAGCTTTTACCCGCGAAGAAATAATTGCAAAATTCATTAGTGGCCAACTGGATAGAGTGAGTAAGAAAAACTCTATCAGCGATCTTAACGACACATCCCGCTCATCATCCAGAGATGATAGAGGTGGCCGTGATGACAGAGGAAGAGGAAGACGTGACCGAGGCGAACGCGGAGAGCGTGGAGGCCGCGATAGAGATGGAAGAGAAGCAGGAATGCACCGCTTTTTTATCAATCTAGGTACTATGGATAACCTTAACAAAGGTGGTCTTCTTCGTTTTATTTGTGATAATACGGGGCTTACCAGCCGTGAGGTTGGGCGTATTTCTTTAGATCAGCGCCATACACTATTTGATGTAAGCGAAGATGTATCTGCTAAAATTGCAAGCCTCAATGAAAAGCAATATGATGGCAGAGAGATACGTGTAAACCGTGATGATGACAAGGGGCGCAAACGTCCTGCTGGTGATAAACGCAGTGGTAAAAAAGGAAAGAAACCACAAAGAGGTGGTAACCGTAAAGGGCGTTTTTAGAGCACTCCTTTTATAAAGTATGACGGGCAAATTTCACTGAAGTTTGCCCGTTTTTTATGCTTATTAAAACGGGTTAGGAAGAAGACAATATTTAACTTGCAGTAATGATTAAAGTTTTAGTTTCCATTCTACTCGTAGGACTAACTGGGTGCAATTCATCCAAGCAATCTGTTGACCTTAGAGAAAAAGTTGAAAAGGTTGGACATACAAAGGACTCTGCAAAAAAGGTAATTGATGAGTGGCACTTTTTTGTGCCAAAGAAAACCGTTCGAGTAGAAATCGTAAACTATTATTCGGCATTTACTAGATGTAATAGGTCTGTGGACAATGGGTTAGCAATCGTTCTATCAGGATTGGATACAATTAGAGTTATCGATGAATGTCCAGGTGTTAAAAACTATATGAGGGGTGAAAAACTTCTTTTTAT
>JAUHWX010000158.1 GCA_030427285.1 Bacteroidia bacterium | reverse complement strand
AAAAAAAAGCAGGACCCATTTCTGAATCCTGCTCTTATATATCAATGCACTTGCTAACTAATTAACAAGTCTACAAATCAACTTTTCTACAATGTCCCTCTTGACTCTTGCTCTCTTTCGATAGCTTCAAAAAGCGCTTTAAAGTTTCCTTTTCCAAAAGAGGTAGCGCCTTTTCTCTGAATGATTTCGAAGAAAAGTGTTGGGCGGTCTCCTACTGGTTTGGTAAAGATTTGAAGAAGGTAACCCTCATCATCTCTATCGATCAAAATACCTAATTTTCTAAGTGGCTCAAGGTCTTCATCAATTTTACCCACACGGTCCAACACATCTGCATAGTATACATCTGGTACACGTAAAAACTCAACACCGCGCTCAGTCATCTGCGTTACAGTTTCGATGATATTGTCAGTAGCCAAAGCTACGTGCTGCACACCTGCGCCATTATAAAAGTCAATGTACTCCTCAATTTGAGATTTCTTTTTGCCCTCAGCCGGCTCATTGATTGGAAACTTAATTCGGCCATTACCATTGGTCATTACCTTACTCATTAGAGCAGTGTAGTCGGTAGAAATATCTTTATCATCAAAGGAGATAAGCTGTGCAAAGCCCATCACCTTAGCGTAAAACTCTACCCATTTATTCATTTCATTCCAGCCAACATTTCCCACCATGTGGTCAATGTATTTAAGCCCTACACTTGCTGGCTTGTAATGAGGGTTCCAGCTTATATATCCTGGTAAAAAAGGGCCATTATACGCACTGCGCTCTACAAAAATATGATTGGTTTCGCCATAGGTGCGGATAGCCGAAAGAACAGCTTTACCGTTTTCATCTTCAATAGTTTTTGGTGCAAAAGTAGACTCGGCACCACGCTTGGTAGTTTCCTCATAGCTCTTGGTAGCATCATCTACCCATAGTGCTACATTCTTTACACCATCGCCATGTTTATTTATATGCTCATTGATGGGGCCTCCTTGTACCAGTGGCGAAGTAAGTACGATGCGAATTTTATCTTGCACCAGCACATAGCTACTACGGTCTTTTACACCGGTTTCTAGCCCGGCATAGGCCAGCGGCTGAAAGCCAAAAGCTGCCTGGTAAAAGTGCGCTGCTTGCTTGGCATTAGCTACATAAAGCTCTACATAATCGGTTCCATTCAGGGGCAGAAAATCTTCAGCATCCGGAAATTCTTTCTTTAGTTTCAGTGAACTGTTATCGTATGTTGTCTCCATATCTCTTATTGCTTTTGGGCAAAGGTAATAAATGTGGTAGACGAGAGGGGTATCTACTTCGTTGCAATACAGATTAGTGATCAGAAATGTGATAAAAAGTTGAACTACCTGTTTTCAGGTATATTTCTAATAATTAGGAAAGTACTGTCAGAAAATTTTGTCGTTTGGTTTTTTTTTTCAGATTTGATATGCTCAACTTTTTCAGGCCTGATTAATACAAGCCGAGAACCCGAAAATCGACAAGAGTAGGGGTAACTTTTAATAAACTAAACAATGATTAAAAAATCATTTATGATTGCTACTGCATTTACAGTGGCAATTATTGGGCAAAGCTGCTCAAAAGAGACAACGGAAAAAATGGAATATTCAAAATCCATTAAAAAGTCGTTACCCACAAATCCACAAAACTTAATAGCTGAATTAGATGCCTTTTCAGGTGAAGTCCAAGCATTTCATGTCGAGAGTGCGGCAGTTACAGATATGGAATTGGAATACGGGGTGGAACTTCTTGAGGCAACTTTTAACTATCAGTATGCGTATAATACATCTGATTTGAATCTATTAATGACCAATGGCTTTGCTACTGATCAAATTCAAGATTCAATAACAATTGATGTTTATACTGATGCGGCTGGTGAAATTATGCTTACTGGAAACTCGGCTGCTGCGCAGCTAATATCTCTAATAGATAGAATGGAGGAAGAGTTGGAGTCTGGTCAGTTTCTTATAACTACAGATTTCAAAGTGTTGAGCCAGCAGGGCTCTGTGTTGAAGGTGGGTGTTTCGGCTACCAAAGTTTATCCAATCAATTGGTATATTGGGCCAATAACTACCTCACATAAGATTTATAATGACGGTTATTGCGACAGTGAATTTAGGGCTGCATCATGGAAGAGATTAGTTCCACCTGTTATGGTTGAGCTTCGTCAAACCTACAGTTTGCCTATCGGTCAGTTTGTATTCCATCACAGCGTGCTAGAGCAACTTGTTGGCTTTAGTTCCTATAGGGGGCCGAAGACTAGTACAAATTATTGTGGGTTAATTATTGGAAGTTCAACACATGTTAATGATGGTAGTGGATGTTATAATTCCGAATATTCTGACAGGTGCATTCCTGCCAGTGAAATGAATGACCTAGTAGGCTATTATTCCATGATTGGAGAAGACGAAACTCCATCCGGACGTGTGCCTTCAAGTGTGTATGTTGGTAACCGAAAAGATCAAGCTTCGGTTGGAGGGTTTACTTACTATCATTATTTGGCAAACTACTATGCAAAGTATGGAAATTTAACTCCGTCTGATTTTAATAACAAACCAGTTGATTTGAGACAATTGGTATTGTAAACATCACTTAATGAAGTTATCATCCAGAGGACTATTTAAACCTCTGGATGATTTTCCTTTAACAACTTATTTTATGTTCAAAATTTTTGTTTTTTTCTTAAGCTTTGTTTTTAGTTCACCTTTATTGGCTCAAGCGGAACGCATTTTTCATCAGGAAGAAAGACCATTTTTGGTGGATTTAGAAATTGTAGATAATCATGTGTTTTTTCCAGTAAACTATTTGAAGACAGCAGGCTTTCCTGATGCTAGTTATTTGATAAAGGGAGATTTCTTGATGTCTTGGAGAGATTCTCTAAACCTGACAGCACTTGCTTCTGGCAAGCGTTTTATTAATATGACCCGACCTATTGGTGATTCCTTATTTATAGTGATGATGGGTGAGGTGAAGAATGCATCTCCTTATGAAAATGAGTTGTTCTTTGTGGACACAGCACTTAATGTTAGGTTTAGAAAAGTTTTACCACCTACCAGCGCTTTGATGTACAAGGGAAAAATAGTTGGTGATTCATTACTCTACATATTTGGGTCGGATGTTTTGACTAGGAAAGACTTGTATGTTGGCAAGTATACCATTCAAGGCGATTTAATAAAGGATACTGTTTATCAAAACGGAGCCTGGACATTGGAGGAAGTCATAGAATTGGGAACAGGTAATCTGTTGATCTCTAGGGTAGATGATAGGATTGTTTTGGATGGTGAAACATTGGAGTTGGACACAATTCAGGGTTTTGGAACCAATGTGGTGCATAAGATAATACCTCATAATAATGGTTCATTTTATGTTACAGGGTGGATACCGCCCACCGGTTGGCCTATGGAAATAGGAATCTATGTAAACAAAACCGATAGCGCTGGAAGCCTAATAGATAGTTTGGCGATTACCAATTTCAACGGATTTGATGTGCAAACTTATTATGAAGAAGGTTGTGTATTGAAGTCTGGTGAATTGTTGCTCCCATTCCGCTGGGATAGTATATACTTCCCAAATGAAAAGCCATGTCTTAAATTGATGTTTGTGGATGAAAATTTACAGTTGAAAAAGACTATCACACGTTTTTTTAACCGGGATATTTGGGTGGTAAATAGTGTGGCTACAGATGATGGTGGGGCAATAATTATTGGGGAAATAGAGGATACTATTAATGGTGGTTATGATACCTACTACCTCCACATCGACAGCCTTGGCAATTTCAGCCCACTCACTATTTTTGATACTGATGCTCCAAATCAGGGGCAATTGAGTTTATACCCCAACCCTACAGATGATGTCATTTTTATAAAAGGACTTGACGATCAGGCGATAATTGACGTTTTTGTAACGGATATATCGGGTGCTGTGGTGGCAAAAAAAGAGCTGGCTTACCCATTTCGCATGGAAACAAATCATTTAGTGTCAGGCGTGTATAGCTTGCTGGTAGCGGACAAACGTGGAAACTCATTCACGCTCAAAATGATAAAAAACTAAAATATTTGTTCCACACGCTCTTATTCCTTCATATCATTATATTTGCGCCTTCATTAAAAAAGGTTGGTTGGGGTTGTTATGTCTTCTCTTAAGACCTTTAAAAAACGAGCCGCTGAAATTGATTTTATGAGATTGAAAGGAGCAAAGGAGAGTATTTTGGAAACTATTGGCGATACACCGCTAATTCGCCTTCAGCAGGCATCCAAAGACTTGAACACTAATGTATACGCTAAGTTAGAGTCATTCAACCCCGGACATTCTGCCAAAGACCGCATCGCTTTATATGCTATTGAAAAAGCGGAAAGGAATGGTGAGCTTTCGCCCGGAGGTACTGTAATAGAATCAACCAGTGGCAATACTGGCCGTAGCTTAGCTATGGTTGCTGCACTTAAAGGATATAAGTGTGTACTTTTTACAACCACCAAAATTTCTTTTGAAAAGAAAGCTTTGATGGAGGCTTATGGCGCACAAGTGGTTATCTGCCCTAAAGAGGCTCATGCCGATCATCCAGAGTCATACTATGAGCGTGCAAAAACACTTCACGCAGAAATTCCAAACTCAGTGTACATCAATCAATATTATAACGACAGTAATGTTGAGGCCCATTATGCACTTACCGGCCCTGAAATTTGGAAACAAACCGAAGGAAAGATTACGCACTACGTAGCTTGTGTGGGTTCTGGAGGTACCATATCCGGTACTTCTAAGTTTCTAAAGGAGCAAAATGAAGATATCCGTGTATTAGGTGTAGATGCTTATGGATCGGTGCTTACTAAGTTTCATACTGATGGAGTATTGGACGAGAGTGAAATAAAGCCATATAAGTTGGAGGGTGTGGGAAAAAGCATTATTCCAAGTTCTGTGCTTTTTGAAAATATTGACAAATTTTATCAGGTAGATGATAAGCCAAGTTTGCTGCGTGCTCGCGAATTGGCAAAAACCGAATCTATCATGCCTGGCCCTTCTGGTGGAGCGGCTGTAGAGGCGCTTTATCATATGAAAGATGAATTTACACCTGACTCTGTAGTAGTAGTGGTACTGCCAGATCATGGAGCAGGATACCTGAGTAAATTATATAATACACAGTGGATGAGCGAGAATAATTTTCTCAACCGCGTTGACTATGAACCGAAAACGGTTGAAAAAAGCGGCTTGCAGCTGTAATAACTAAGGCGCTAAATGTTTACTTTACAACTTTAGCACCTCTCTCAAAACGGAGTTTCAGGAAACACGATTTCCGCAAACAATATTAAGTATAGATTAGGGTATGGAAGCAACAGACCAAAAAGTGGGAACAGTTGATCTTTTTTCAAAGATTGTAACCAACAAAGGGCCATTAGGCCAATATGCAGAAGCAGCAGAGGGGTATTATATTTTCCCGAAGCTAGAGGGTAGAATTTCTAACCGCATGAAGTTTCACGGTAAGGAGGTGATCTGCTGGAGCATTAATAATTACCTGGGCTTGGCAGAGCATCCGGAAATTCGTAAAGCTGATGCTGATGCATCTGCTGAATGGGGATTGGCTTATCCAATGGGTTCTAGAATGATGTCTGGAAACACAGATTATCATGACCAACTAGAGAATGAGCTGGCAGAATTTGTGGGTAAAGAGAAGGCGGTATTGGTAAACTTCGGCTACCAGGGTATTATGTCTGCCATTGATTCGGTACTTGACAGAAACGATGTTGTAGTATATGATTCAGAAAGCCATGCATGTATTGTGGATGGTGTACGTATGCACTTAGGTAAGCGCCTGGTGTATGCTCACAATGATATGGATAGTCTGGAGAAAAATCTTCAGCGCGCTACCAAATTGGTAGCTGGCACAGGTGGAGGTATCCTTGTAATTACCGAAGGTGTTTTCGGTATGCGTGGAGATCAAGGTCTACTTAAAGAAGTAGTAGCTCTTAAAGAAAAATACAACTTCCGCCTTATGGTGGATGATGCTCACGGATTTGGTACGCTGGGTGAAACCGGTGCTGGAGCTGGAGAAGAGCAAGGTGTACAGGATGATATAGATATTTACTTTGCCACTTTCGCAAAATCTATGGCCAGCATAGGAGCTTTCCTTGCAGGCGATAAAGACATTATTCAGTACCTGCAGTACAATATGCGTTCGCAGATTTTTGCTAAATCGTTGCCAATGCCTTTAGTGGTGGGTAACCTTAAGCGTCTTGAACTATTGAAGACCAAGCCGGAGCTTAAGCAAAAGCTTTGGGAGAATGCTAGTTCACTTCAAAAGCAGCTTACTGATGCAGGTTTTGACATTGGTGTAACTAATAGTTGTGTCACTCCTGTATACATGAAAGGTTCTGTAGAAGAAGCTACCCAAATGGTGATGGACCTACGTGAGAACTTTGGTATTTTCTGTTCAATCGTAGTATATCCGGTTATTCCTAAAGGAATGATTTTGCTGCGCCTTATTCCTACTGCAATGCACAATGAAGAGGATATTGAATTGACTATCGAAGCCTTTAAGAAAATGGGTCAGCGCCTTAGTGAAGGTTATTACAAGCAAGAAATGATCAATCCTGCAAAAGAGGGATAAGATTAACGATTCATATATTTTTGAGAAAGGGATGCCGAAAGGTGTCCCTTTTTTTTGTGGTAAGTAGTTTCACGCAAAGACGCTAAGGGGCAAAGAGCGGTAGTGGTATTCTGTTGTTTGAAGCATACTTTCATAAAACACAAATAACTCGATTAAGCGGATTTAAAATAAAGATTTAGTGTTTTAAGTTGAGATACCGGATCTCCGTTTTACTTCGTCCGGTATGAAGAGGAGTACGTGATTTCATTCCGGGCGGAGACCCGGAATCTCATTCTAATAGCCGAAAATGGAAACAAAAAAAGGAGCCCGAAAGCTCCTTTTACATTTTTGTGTTTCAATATTGATTACTCAACCCAGCTGTTCCAATATTCACCATCATCAAGATCTAAGGCGGCTTGGGTAAGTCTTAGTGGCTTAAAAGTATCCACCATCACAGCCAGCTCTTCCGTTACCGTTTGACCAATAGAGCGCTCCATAGCACCGGGGTGCGGCCCATGAGGAATGCCTGCAGGGTGAAGGCTGATAAAGCCTTTGTCCACGTGATTACGGCTCATAAAATCACCATCTACATAATACAGCACTTCATCACTATCAATGTTGCTGTGGTTGTAAGGTGCAGGTATTGCTTCCGGATGATAATCATACAAACGTGGGCAGAATGAGCAAACTACAAAACCAGCGGCTTCAAAAGTTTGGTGCACGGGTGGTGGTTGGTGAACTCTACCAGTTATGGGTTCAAAATCTTTAATATTAAAGGCATACGGGAAATTGTAGCCATCCCAACCTACTACATCAAATGGGTGTGTGGCGTAAACCAGTTCGTGAAGGGTGCCTTCTTTTTTGATTTTCATCACAAAGTCGCCTACTTCATCGTGGGTTTCAAGGTTCTCGGGCCTGCGAAGGTCACGCTCACAAAAGGGTGAGTGCTCCAGCATTTGACCAAA
>JAUHWX010000157.1 GCA_030427285.1 Bacteroidia bacterium | reverse complement strand
CTTTCAGGCGTGCTCATGGTTTATTCTATACTCTTCTTTATGGGCTATTTCATTTTCGAAGAATGGACTTTATTCTACACGTGGTTGGCCTTGGCTATTGTTGGCTTTGTAGCTCTAAGGTGGGGAATGAAGAAGGCGGAGATATGAGGGGGTGAATGGTTAATTTGGAAAAGATGAAATTAAGAAGTCGACTAATTGTTTTAATCTGTTTTGTTGGTTTAACAGGGAGATTACTTGCCTGTGATTGTGCCTTTGATATTAATTCAGTGGCTGTAAGTTTTGGATACGCAGATCTTGTAATTATGGGGAAGGTACTTTCTTCTAAAGTAGTTGAGAAGAAAAGAGATACCATTTCACAGGTAGACCAGTACGGAGATACTTTATATACGGTTAAAATAGATCCTAATGCATATAGGGCTTATACTATTTTGGTAGAAGATAGGTTCAAGGGGGAAGTAAATGGAGATACAGTTGAGGTGAAAGTTGAAATGTATTCTTCTTGCACCACAAGTCTGGAGGAAGGAAGTGATCTTTTCATTTTTGCTAACATTGATGATAATTCATATTTTACGCATTACTGCTCAGGGAATATGAAAGCTAATCATAAGGACCAAAAGATTTTGCGGAAGCTTGCTGCAAAACTGAATTAGAGTAGGGTCAAGTTTTCTTTGCCGTTACAAATTTTGCATAGCTTTAAGGTTCAATCTTAAACCTTTTACTATGAAAGTACATCCATACTTAAACTTTGACGGCCAGGCCGAAGAAGCTTTCAATTTTTACAAATCTGTGTTTGGTGGTGAATTTTCTTCAAAAATGAAAATGAGTGAAGCACCTGATGGTGACAAACTCCCTGAAGAAGATCAAAATCGGCTTATGCACATTTCACTGCCTATTGGTAAGGATACCATTTTGATGGCTTCGGATATCGTACAATCTTGGGGGCAAACCCTCCACCAAGGAAATGGCAATTACATATCACTACACCCGGAAAGCAGAAAGGAAGCCGACCGTATTTTTAAAGCCCTCTCAAATGGTGGAGAAGTAGAAATGCCTATGGAAGATCAGTTTTGGGGTGATTACTTCGGGAGCCTCAAAGACAAATACGGTGTGTTTTGGATGGTGAATTTTAATGAAGAGCAGAGCTAAAAAAAGAATAGCATGAATAATCCAAAAGAAGAATTCCTTCGCAAGTTTAATCAGGCCTTTTTGGCAAATGATACCTCCTTTATTCTGGAAAGCGTAACCGATGATGTGTATTGGGAAATGGTGGGAGACCGCATACTTGATGGAAAGAAAAAGCTAAAAGATTTTTTTGATGCCATGCCTGCTGATGCTGGACTTGATTCGCTCGAAATCTACCACATCATCACCCATGGAAAAGTGGCTTCGGCTGATGGGGAAATGAAAATGAAGGATAAGTCGGGAAAGCTGAAAACCTATGGTTTTTGTGATGTTTATGAGTTTTCCGGATTCAAAAATCCCAAAATAAAAAAGCTGGTTTCTTATGTGGTGGAGAAGGATTGAGGATTGCAAAACCCTCAAAAGACAGTTGAAATAAATTTGTCCTTTAAATCTTCATAAACCAAAGCTATCACTCTACCTTCGCGGCCTTGGAAATCTGGGAATATATATTACTTCTGGTGGGCGGTCTTATGGCTGGTATTATCAACACCCTTGCGGGAAATGGATCTGCCATCACCTTATCGTTGCTCATTTTTATGGGCCTTCCGGCAGATGTGTCCAACGCCACCAATAGGATCGGGGCTTTGGCACAAACCATCACAGCCGTTTTTAGCCTCAAGCGAACTCCACGCACCAAAGTACTTTTTGCAGATAGCTATTGGTTTTTTATTCCCTCTATTCTGGGCTCCATTTTGGGAGCGGTAATAGCGGTAGAAATTGACCCCACCTTGCTCAAGTATATCATTGGGGGAATCATGCTTTTGCTTTTGATAACCTTGATAACCAATCCTAAAAAATGGAGTATTGCCACCGATGTTTCCAAGAGTAGAAAAACCTGGCTAAACGGCACTCTTGTATTTTTGGTAGCCGTATATGGCGGATTTATCCAAATGGGGATTGGGATTATGCTTCTCAGTATTTTGGTGCTTATAGCCCAATACAGCTTGCGCGATGCTAATATTATAAAATTGGTTTTGTCTCTAATATTTGTGCTCCCGGCCTTTTTTGTATTTCT
Source organism: Bacteroidia bacterium (assembly GCA_030427285.1). Taxonomy (GTDB): domain Bacteria; phylum Bacteroidota; class Bacteroidia; order Flavobacteriales; family Schleiferiaceae; genus Owenweeksia. The sequence continues at coordinate 5,344 of JAUHWX010000157.1, read as the reverse complement.
ATATGCAGGGGCTATGCAATGGCTGCCGGGTATCACGCTGGCCGTGGGCCAATCGATAGGGGCAGTTATTGGTGCACGGTATATTTTGTTTTTGCCCAAGGCAAATTTATACGTGCGTTGGCTGCTTATTGCTATACTCAGCGTATCATCAGTTGTTTTGTTACGAATCCCAGAATGGATGATGGGCTTATTTGATTTATGATGAAGGAAGGTTTGATTAAAAAGAAAGAAGCTTGGTTTGAATCGTGGTTTGACACCACTTACTACCATTTGCTATATCAGGATAGAGATGATAAGGAAGCGCGCTTTTTTATCAAGAATATGATCGACAATTTGAAGCCAGATCACAATGCTCATTTTCTGGATTTGGCTTGTGGCCGTGGGCGTCATGCTAAGTTTTTGAGCGAACTGGGATTCGATGTTACGGGTATCGATCTTTCTGAAAGCAATATTGCGTTTGCTCAGCAGTTTGCCAATGACACTCTTCACTTTGAAGTAGGCGATATGCGCCAACCTTTCGGTGAAAAACGCTTTGATTACATTTTTAACCTGTTTACCAGTTTTGGTTATTTTGACAGTTATGATGATAATTTGAGTGCCCTTAAAATGATGAAGCGAGCTTTAAAACCAGGCGGGGTTTTGGTACTCGATTTTATGAATGTAAATAAGGTGCGCCTCGGTTTGGTGGAAGAGGAAGTGAGGCAAGTGGAAAATATTGAGTTTCACATTGAGCGCTTTATTCGCGATGAGCGCGTGATCAAAAAAATCACTTTTGAAGATAAAGGCCATCATTATAAATACGAGGAAAAGGTACAGTTACTTGATAAGGGTGATTTTGAAAAACTATTTCAGGAAGCTGGTTTTACCATCACTCAGGTTTATGGTGATTTTGACCTTTCAGAATACGATAGGAGGGATGGGGAAAGGTTGATATTGGTGGCGGAGTGAAAAGTCCAAATTTCTATCTTAGTAAAAATATTTATTTGATGATTTCAAAAGCAAATTTGAAGAAAACCATTGATGAACTTCCTGATCGATTCTCATTGGAGGAACTTATGGACAGAGCCATTTTGCTGGATAAAATAGAAAAGGGCTATAAGCAGTCGGAAGTTGGACAAGTTGTGGCTGAGTCCAAAGTTGAAGAGGAAATGGCAAAATGGTACTGCTGGTAGGCAAGTAATTTATATTCATGTTTCCAGAAAAACGTTTTACTTATAAATCTGAAAAAGTCCCAGAAGAAATCTTATTTGAGCTTGAAGAGAAAATAACTACCAGCAAGCACTTTAATTTCAGAATAACAGCAAAGGAGTTGGGGCCAAAATTCTATATAACTAAAAAAAAGACCCTCTTTAGTTCGTCTAGAAATATATCCTTTTCTAAAATAGAAGGAGAGGTGAAAGACCTCAAAGTGAACATTAAGATAACTGCGGGAATGATGCCTGAAGCGATTGTGTTTTATATTGGTGCTGTGTTATCATTTTTTGCATTTGGATATGCTGATTCACAAGAGTGGTATATGACAGCGCTACTCATTTTTCCGTTAATCATAGTATACCTAGGCATGCGCTTACAGGTTAGTTCTGAAATAGTTTACCTTGAAAGAAAACTAAAAGAGCTCATAGACATTGAATAACAGTCGTACATTCAATACCTAACTTCCTTACTTTTGCCCCTTTAAAATTTATTTGGACAATATCCACTAAGCGCCACGCATGACATACCTTTTACTTATAGCATCGGTACTTTTAGGTAGCCTTATCTCGGCTTTTCTAAAGTCGCAGCGCGAAGTTTCCATTAAGTTTTTACTGGTTTTTAGTGGGGCTTACTTGCTCAGTCTGGGTGTTTTTCATTTGCTTCCAGAAGTTTACGAAGTTCATGATCACACCATCGGTCTTTGGGTGATGGGTGGCTTTTTTATTCAACTGGTGCTTGAAGTATTTAGCAAAGGGGTAGAGCACGGTCACGGCCATCCTGAGCACTTTAAGGACAAGGGTATTCCGCTTACCGTAATGATTAGTTTGTTTATTCATGCACTTTTAGAAAGTTTACCCATTGGTGCGCATACCCACGAATTGAGCAGCAATACTTTGCTCTGGGGGATTGTAATTCACAAGCTGCCTGTAAGTATTATTCTTTTTGCCATGCTTACCGAGCTCACCAGTAGTAAGTTTAAGATCATTTTCTGGATGGCAACGTTTGCTCTAATAGCTCCAATTGGGGTTTGGCTGGGAGAAACTCTTCCCTTTTTAGAACAATACTACCGGCAGCTTACAGCTCTTACCCTTGGTGTGTTTTTACATATATCTACCACCATACTTTTTGAAAGCAGCAAATCGCATAAGTTCAATTTTATTAAGTTCTTTGTAACCCTGCTTGGAGTTATAATTGCTTGGTTTAGTGTGGCTCACCATTAATTAGGTAATCTCTATTGGGCTGTTAGAAAGAAGTAATCTACAAGGGTAGGGCTTAGTTATAATCTTAAATATATTTGCACAAGCTATTGAAAATGAAAATTCAATAGTCAAAACAAATTTTAAATTAATTAAATATCAATAAAATGGCTGTATTAGTAGGAAAGAAAGCCCCACAATTCACTGCATCTGCAGTAGTAAACGGAGAAGAAATAGTAGATGATTTTAGCCTTGAGCAATTTGCAGGCAAAAAGTACGTGGTACTTTTCTTCTACCCAAAAGACTTCACCTTTGTTTGCCCAACTGAGCTTCATGCTTTCCAATCAAAACTTGAAGAATTCCGTAATCTGGATGTTGAAGTTGTAGCAGTATCTACCGACACTGAGCAGTCTCACTGGGGATGGTTGCAATTGACCAAAGATCAAGGTGGTATTCAGGGAGTAACTTACCCACTGGTTGCTGATACCAATAAAACTATTTCTGCAAATTATGATGTATTGGCAGGAAGCTATTATTATGACGAAAATGATGAGCTTAAGGCTGAAGGTGAAATGATTGCTTACCGTGGTCTTTTCCTTATCGACAAGGATCAGGTAGTTCGTCATCAATTGGTAAACGACCTTCCATTGGGAAGAAACGTGGACGAAGCTTTGAGAATGGTAAAAGCACTACAGTTTGTAGAAGAAAAAGGCGAAGTATGCCCAGCTAACTGGGACGAAGGTAAATCAGGAATGAGCGCTACTCACGATGGCGTTGCCTCTTACCTTAGCCAAAACTAAGAAAGCACAAGCTTTTTAAATATTTAGAATGGGGCTCACAGAAATGTGAGCCCCATTTTATTTTACAGCAAAGTTTAGAATATCATCTATGGGAACTTCCATCGGTTTTTTTCTGCATAAATGTTCAATCCGTTTTTCAGTGGAACCAACGTATTTGGCAGCGTCTTCTATATTAGTAAAGGTTTTAGTAGGCATACTTTGCACCAGCTTACTTTCAAAAATCATGGCAAGTGCCGCTTCAAAGGGCTTTGTTACTATCAAGGTAAACTTGGAGTTGAAACGGGCTTTACGGTCTACCAGCATTTCAATCAGTGCGGATATTTCCAAAGTTCTAAGGTTTACGTTGGCCTCAGAAAGATCTACAATGGTGTTGTACTCGGGTTTATATAGAGGGTGATTCCAAACATAAAATAATGACTGTCTAAAAAAGACAAATCCAACTGAGCCCTGAATTCGAGCCAGAATGAGTTGATCATCTGATGATATGGTGTAAGTAAATTTCATCAATTAAGTATCCCCTTTTTTTAATTGATACCTTGAAGATATAAAATATGTTTTAGTGTAGACTATAAACAGTGAGTTTTAATAATTAAACACTTTTATAAGTGGTGCGTTATCTTGATTGGGAATTATAAAAACCATCAGCTGTCAAAGGGATATGGAAGATTTCACAATAAAAACAGGAGAAATTTGGGTGCTATTGGATGTAGCCATAGCACTATTGTTGGGAGGGATGATTGGTCTTGAGAGGGAGTGGCAAAGTAAGCCGGCAGGACTTCGCACCAATATGATTATTGCAGGAGCTTCTGCATTATTTGTTTCGCTGGGTAGAGTTATAATGGTGGATTATACAGGACTCACTCCGCTGGACACTATGGGGATTGATCCAACTCGTATTATGCACGCTGTCATAGTAGGTGTAGGATTTATAGGTGCAGGAACCATCATAAAAAGTACTGACAATAATCGTGTAATGTTTCTTACTACAGCAGCTACTATTTGGATGTCTGCCGCGGTTGGAATATGTGTAGGCCTTAAGCAGTACATGCTTGCAGTAGGTGTTTCTCTAATGATGCTGATTGTGAACTATGTATTCCGTTTTGTTGGTGGCTACATTTCTGATCGCTCCAACGCTGATGCAGATGATGAAAAATAAAAAGGCTCCAATCCGGAGCCTTTCAAGTGTTTTAGATACTTAGTTTTTTGCGAACATCTTTCGGAAGTGCATCCTTGTGCACCATTACCGAAATAGTTTTCAATCGCATATAGGATTCGCTCATATACACGTGACCACCGTTGGCAAGGCCATCACCCCATGAGTTTTTTACTTTGTAATATTTAGTTCCATTTTGATCTACCAGCATACCTGTAATGTGCATTAAGTGATCATCGGTGGTTTCCTGATTTTCAAAAAGCTGTTGGCGATACGCCTGATTAATTTTCTTTTCATCCATAGGAGTTGTCAAAGCTTCTTTTTCCTTGCTTTCGTCAAGCGGAATAACAGCTACACCCGCACGTGCTGAGAAAGTAGCTTCGCTTACGTCACAATCCAATTCTATGGAGTAACCATTGGCCAAAGCATCATCTATTACCTTCATCATTTCGTCAAGAGAAACGTTGTACATGCTTCCATTAGAAAAGTTATCAGGTATATTCAAAATGAAATTACTGTAAAAAGGAGCTTGCGTAAATGACGTCACAGTAACGTAATCATCAGGGTTTATCTTGGTCATTTTAAGGAATGACTGTGGCGTGAACTTTTTGCCTTCATATTCAAACTCTGAAGGAACAGGGCCTAAGTAAACATCAAGAATAGCATTCACAGCATCTTTCCATTTATCGCTCATCTGCTTTGTAGGCTTTTCGATGTAAGTGTCCAAAAGAGAAGTAAGCACGGCCACCATTTCAGCATGATTGTGCGTATTTGCTCCAGCATCTAAACCTGTATAAGCCACTTGTGGTACAAGTCCATTTTGCTTTACAGAATTCATTACATCATGAGCCAAACCGCCTTCACTAAACTGAGCTTTTCCTTGACGCATCAAGTAGTTTTCGGCTTTAGCCAAATAGGTAAAACGTACATTGTACATTTCAGAAATATCGATTTCCTTATCGCTAATGCGAAGTATTTCAGACTCAATAAAAGAAGTGGTG
>JAUHWX010000156.1 GCA_030427285.1 Bacteroidia bacterium | reverse complement strand
CCTACGCAGAGGAACGTTTAGCACAAAATCTATCAAAACCTTGGTGCTTGATGAGTTTGATAAATCTCTGGAAATTGGCTTTGAAGAAGAGATGAGCGAAATTACCTGGGCATTAGAAGCTGTAGAGAAAAAGATCCTTACCTCTGCTACTCAGCGAGCCAAAATTCCAAAATTCGTAGGGATAAAGAATCCTAAGAAGATTAACTACTTAAAAGAAGGAAAATCACAGCTACAGCTAAAAACAGTAGTTGCTCCCGACAAGGATAAGCTCGAAACACTTGTGGATCTCCTTTGCCATATTGGTGCTGAGCCCGGAATTATTTTCTGCAATTTGAAAGATAGCATCGATGAAATCAGCGATTACCTGTATGATAAAAGAATAAGCCATGGCTGCTTTTATGGCGGCATGGAGCAAATGGATAGAGAGCGTGCCTTGGTGAAATTCAGAAATGGAACACATCAACTTTTACTGGCTACCGACCTTGCCGCTCGTGGTATTGACATCCCAGAAATGAAGTTTATCATTCACTTTCACCTTCCGCTAAAAGAGCATGAATTTATACACAGAAATGGCCGTACAGCCCGTATGAACAGTGATGGTATTGCTTACATATTAAAATATGAAAACGAAGAATTACCAGAGTTTATAAAAGATGCGGAAATAGAAGTCCTATCAAAGTCTCCACTTCCAGCTCCGTCTATTTGGGAAACGCTATACATTACCGGTGGGCGAAGAGATAAAATCTCTAAGGGAGACATTGCTGGCTTATTTTTTAAACAGGGCAAACTTAAACCTGATGAATTGGGAGTGATTGAAATTCAGCCAGATCATGCCTTTGTTTCTGTAGTAAAGTCAAAAGTCGATTCCGTTATAAAGTTGGTAAATAACTCGAAGCTTAAAACTAAGAAAGTGAGAGTAAGTATACTTTGATGGTTTATTACAGTTCAAATAATTGGCTATGATTGATAGTTAATAATTTGTACTAAACCAATTATTATATTCGCGGCACCCCAACAGACTAACTCTTACTTAATGAGACAAGTGCTTACCCAAAAAGAACAAATGGTGTTGTTAGACAACGGAATCCTCAGTTGTTCCGTAGTAGAGGATGCCTATCTCGAGGTTGAAGATGGTCGTGAAATTCTTGAGGGTGTAAAAAGTATTTACAATGGAAAAAAATTTCTTGTTCTAGTTGATATTCGTAAGATCAAAGGGGCGTCTTCTGACTGTCGTAGACTTTTTCAAGGCAAAGAAATTGCCAAATATCAAACAGCGTGTGCATTGCTGGTAGGTTCTCCTATTGCAAATTTATTGGGTAATTTTTTTCTGGGTTTAAATAAAACAAAATTCCCAATTCGCTTATTTACTAACGAAGCAAAAGCCGTGTCTTGGCTGGAGTCATACCAATAGCATGAAGAATTCAACAGAACATGTGGATGTAAATGATCTTATAGAAATGATCAACGCCCTTGCGCGGCTCGATTTTTCTAAAAGAGTAAAAACAAATTTTTCGAATGATTCAATGGATGTACTCGGCTATGGCCTGAATATGCTAAGCGAAGAACTGGAGTACAAAGTGAACGAAAAAAAGAGGCTGGAAGAAGTAAATGAAAACCTCGAACGTTTTAGCTACACTGTAGCTCATGATTTAAAATCACCCATTTTGGCCTCCAGTGGCTTGATTGATTTTATGCAAGATGAAATTGCGGACAATGGCCAAATTCCCACGGCAGCCTTAAAGGAGTATTTAGATATCTTAAAAGCAGCCAATGCTCAGGTTTCAAAGTTTATAGATGGTATTTTACAGTACTCTCGTATTGAGAATAACAAAATGCGAATGTCAAAAATTAACTTGTCAGATTTCTGCTGGGAAGTGGGTAAACATTACAGAGCTAATGATAAAGCTGAGATAATTTTCTCTAACAATTTGCCCAATGTCTATCATAATGAAATTGCTCTGGGTCAAGTACTTCATAACCTTATAAGTAATGCTATAAAATACTGTGATAAGGAGTTGTGCAAAATATATATTGAGCATCAAGAAGATACCTTTTTTCACCAAATTTCAATAACCGATAATGGACCTGGGGTAAAAGATGCCGAAAAGAAGATCATTTTTAATCTATTTGAAAACCTTCGCAATACAGCTAGAGAAAGCACCGGAGTTGGGTTGGCAATAGTTGAAAAAATTGTGTCAAAATCAGGCGGCAAAGTTTGGGTAGAAGACGCATCGCCTTCTGGCGCAAAATTCATTTTTACCATTCCCAAAGAAATAGCCTAGCACTTTATTTGCTCTTATCTTAGAAAGTTATCGACTTACATGTTTCATTGTATTTCTAAACTGGCCGTATTGTGTTTTAGCTACACTTGTTAAGCAGAATATTCAGGCCAAAATAAAAGCCCCTTGAGATTCTCAAGAGGCTTAGTATTTATCTGCTTTGCAATTCAAGGTTAATCAGCTATCACTTAGATTTCTAAAGGATCTTTCTACAAAATTAGTTAGCTCCTCACCTTGTAAAAGATTTTGAGAAAGCAAAGCCAAGTCTGTACCCTGCTTTATCATCGCTTTTTGCTTTTCTTCATCGCTTTCGCTTAATATGTTGTTTACAAAATCGTGGTTGGTATTCACCACCAAATTGTACATATCAGGCATATTTCCCATGCCCATCATTCCGCCACCGGTCATGCTCATTTCCTTCATTCTGCGCATAAACTCAGGTACGGTAATAATAAACGGACTTTCATCTGAGCTCAGGTTTTCCATCATTACGGTAAACTTAGCTTTGTCAACTGATCCTTCAATGATTGGCTTCAAACTATTTATTTGCTCCTCAGTAAGCTTGCTTGGCTGATCCTCATCTTTCTTGATTAATTTATCAATAGAATCAGAATCCACACGTGCAAAAGTCAGATTCTCATTGCTGGTTTCGAGCCTTTGCATCAGGTGGCTTACAATTGGGCTATCCATTAGCAATACGTCATAACCTTTATCATGTGCACGCTTTATGAAGCTATGCTGACCATCTTTATGCGCAGCATATAGCATTACCAACTTTCCATCCTTGTCAGTCTGCAGATCCTTCACTTTCTCTTTATACTCTTCAAAGGTGAAGTACTCACCTTTTACATTTTGATAAAGAGCAAATTTCTGTGCACGGGCAAAGAATTTCTCATCGCTAAGCATTCCATACTCTATAATTACTTTGATGTCGTCCCACTTGCTTTCAAAATCCTTACGATCATTTTTGAAAAGCTCATCCAGCTTATCCGCTACCTTTTTGGTAATGTGGCTGCTGATCTTCTTCACTGCACCATCGCTTTGTAAATACGAACGCGATACGTTCAATGGAATGTCCTTAGAGTCGATCACACCGTGAAGCATGGTCAAAAAGTCAGGAACGATTCCTTCCAGATTATCAGTAACAAAAACCTGGTTTTGGTACAGCTGAATCTTGTTGCGATTAAGCTCCATATTTGGCTTCACACGCGGGAAGAACAAAATCCCCGTAAGGTCAAATGGGTAATCTACATTCAGGTGAATGTGGAATAATGGCTCCTCAAAAGTATGTGGGTAAAGCTCGCGGTAAAAAGTTTTATAATCTTCATCCTTCAGATCACTTGGTGCTTTAGTCCAAGCTGGTGTAGGGTTATTGATAATATCATCAACCACCTTCTTTTCTTCTTTGGCATCTTCGCCCTCGCCTACAGTTTCGGTAATTTCTTTTGTTCCAAACTTAATAGGTACCGGAAGAAACTTGCAATACTTATATAGAAGCTCACGGATTCTTGCTTCTTCCAAAAACTCCAATGAATCATCATTGATGTGAAGGATAATGTCTGTTCCGCGCTCAGATTTTTCAGCTTCTTCCAATGTAAACTCAGGATCGCCCTCACACTCCCAATGTGCAGCTTTTGCGTCAGCATCGTGGCTTTGTGAAAGTATTTCCACCTTTTTGGCCACCATAAAGGCAGAGTAAAACCCAAGACCGAAATGACCAATAATGGCAGCTCCGTCAGCCTTGTCCTCATATTTTTTTACAAATTCCTCAGCACCTGAAAATGCCAGTTGGTTGATGTATTTATCAATTTCTGCGGTAGTCATACCCAATCCTCTATCGCTTACGGTAAGGGTTTTTGCTTCTTTGTCGATTTTGATTTCAATTGTAAGATCACCCAGCTCAGTTTTTGATTCACCAATGCGAGTCAAGGTTTTTAGCTTAAGCGTAGCATCTACAGCGTTTGAAATAAGTTCCCTCAAAAAGATCTCATGGTCAGAATACAAGAACTTCTTAATGATGGGAAAAATGTTGTCTGCCGTTACATTAATCTTTCCGTTTGACATATATACTCAGTTTTAGAGTTGTAAAATGATTATTCAAAAATTCGGAACAGTAAAAGCAAGCTATGTGCCGCTAGGCCTAAAAGTGACAAACTGACCGTTTGTGAAAAATGACTTAATAAATTAAGTCGGCTAAATCTTTTTAAGCATAAAGTTGTTGACTACCAAAGTGAATTTTAATAAACCCAACAATACCCATGGCAAAATTTATCGGCATCTTATTTATTGCAGGGCTCATTCTGCTTGCACTCAATCTCTTAGAAATATTGGGAGGCATCATACTTTTGGTGATAAGTGTGATTTGTATACTCGTGGCTTTGGTGTTTTGGATAATCCATCTTGTGCGGTAAGCATGTAACTTAATAACCATTGAAAACATTTAAGTGAAAAAATCAATTTGAATTTTTATCGCATTAGCGATCATAAACTGCAAAAATGACGAGGGCAGCCTATCGGGCAAAATCAACTCAAGGGGGGCTGCGGGCTCTGTGGGTGGAAATATGAAAATCTCTGGCACAGGAAGTGGCAAGTATTTTATAATAGGTGATACCATAGTCTGGTCGCCACTAAACGGTAGTTTTTCTAGGGCAATGGTACATAACCATCATCTCCCGGTATTTTTGAAAACTCATGTTTTTTCCACCTTTCTTTAGCTGCTTCAATTTTGTCTTCTGAGGAAGCCACAAAGTTCCAGTAGATATGTCTTTCTTCTTCGAATGGTTCGCCACCAAAGATTAAAATGTGTGAACCTTCTTCTACAGTAAAACCGCACTCATTAGGCTTCTTAGAAACCAATACGTTCCCTTTAGGGATAATTTGATCACACGCCTTTACACCACCCTCTAAAACATAAATCGCTACTTCTCCCCTTACTTTATCCACAAGATTAACCTCGCATTCTTCATTAGCGTGAACTTCCATTAAAAACAAATCGGAATAAACAGGAACAGGAGATTCTTTTCTAAAAGCTTTTCCAGCAATTAGCTTAAAGTCAAGATTTTCATCTTTCCAAATTGGTAATTGTTTAGCTTCAATATGATGAAACGAAGGTTCTATTTCTTCATGCTCCAACGGAAGCGCTACCCATATTTGCAAGCCATGCATGCGGTTTACCTTTTCGGCAGGATCTTTTGGCGAGCGCTCAGAGTGCACAATACCACTACCGGCTGTCATCCAGTTTACTGCACCGGGAGTTATGGTTTGCTCAGTGCCCAAACTATCGCGGTGTACAATTTTGCCTTCCAGCAAATAGGTAAGTGTAGAAAGCCCGATATGTGGATGCGGACCAATATCCATTCTTTCTCCAGGAGCAAACTCCTTTGGGCCCATATGGTCAAAATAAATAAACGGACCTACCATTCGCTTTTTTCGAAAGGGTAAAATCCGGCCAACAAGAAAGTCGCCAATATCACGGCTGCGTTCTTCTATTATCAGATCTGTGTTGCTCATTTTTATTAATGTTTTTGTTATCAAACTTCTTTAAAGCCTTTTCTGTACTGATGATGGGGTACATCATCAATAGAAACAAAGAACAGCAATCCTAAATCAATCCCATTTTTAAAGGGAGCAGTAGAAATTGGGTTTTTAAATGCCTTACTTAATGTTGATCTGCTAAAGTAGAAAAGCTATTCTGAGCATCACGGCAGATTTGTTATATTCGAGCAAATCCAAGCCTACTTTTATTTACAACCAAACCGATATATGATAACCAGACGCCACCTCAGACTAGATACTGCTATTCGCTATTCCTGGAAAAATATTCTTTACAGCCTTATTTGTGCACTGGCCGCTTATGCTATTCGTGTTGTTTTCAATCTTGATTTTATCACTGTACCTGTTACGGTAGTAGGTATTTTAGGTACAGCTTTAGCCATTATACTGGGGTTTAGAAACTCTTCGGCTTATGACCGCTGGTGGGAAGCCAGAAAAATTTGGGGTGGTGTGGTAAACGAAAGTCGAACCTTTACACGACAAGGGCTTACCATTGTAGATCCTAAAAATGTGCCTGAAGAGTTGTGGAGAAAATGTACTCGTATTGTCCATTATCAAATAGCATGGGTAAATGCCCTCAGGCTGCAGCTGAGGGAGCAAAAAGATGAAGCACTTTGGCAAAAGGAAGTTGGCTATTATCTCCGTAAAAAAGACTTTGAGCACATTATGAAAAAAACCAATAAGGTTACCCAGATAGCGATGCTCAACGGTTATGCTATCAAAGAGCTGAATGCCCATGACATAATGGACATCTATAGTTATATTCAAATGGATGATACTTTGACGCGACTTACGGATCTGCAAGGCCGTGCCGAAAGAATTAAAGCAACACCCCTTCCCCGCCCTTATGACTATTATACACTGGCTTTTTTGAGCACATTTATTCTGTTCTTACCATTTGCCCTTATCGAAACCTTCATTTCAATTTCTGCCCCTCTGCTTGTGGTTCCGGTTACAATTATTGTGGGATGGATATTCTACCAAATTTATGTGTTGGGGCTATCTATGTCCAGTCCATTTCAAAACTGGAAAACAGATGTTCCCCTATCTGCAATTTCTACGGTAATTGAAATTGACCTTAAGGAAATTATTGGAGATGCCGATATACCAAGTCCACTAAAAGAAAATGGTGGAGCTCTGATGTAATTTTCTCTCTTGATTAAACCTTTTTAAGTATGAGGCATCAGAGTTTGAAAATTACATAACCATGAAAGTAATCCACACCTCCAAAACATTGGCCATAGTATTACTGGCCACGTCCTTTGTTGCTTGCAATAAAAATGATGACGACAACAACGAAACCGTTCCCGATTCAGAGCTTCACTCAGCTTTCGCTGAATTTGACGAAGATAATTTCAACATCTATCTTGATGGTGATGAAGTAGTGCTGGAGTCTAATGGAATGCCAAACCATACTTCGCCTTATTGGTCAAACACTACAGAAAGAACCAGCGCTGGTCCCAATGGAGGAACACTAACCACACCCGCTGCTGCAAGCAATCATTCATTATTTGTAGAGCCTACAGTAACTTCTTACCAAAGCATGGCTCCTGGTAATATTGATGATTTTAATGGGGATGGCCAGATGGATATTTTTGCGGGGAACCTTGGATTGAATTCCCAATTGAAAGTTTCTGACCAAGAACCGGCGGAGCTCCTTTACAAGGATTTTGATGGAAATGGTTCCATCGATGCTCTATTGAGTTCCTAT
>JAUHWX010000155.1 GCA_030427285.1 Bacteroidia bacterium | reverse complement strand
TGTAATGATTGTATTCGTAGCCTTTGTAGAAAAAGAAATGATTAATAAAATGACGGGGTTAATTACGGCTGGTGGAATTTTACTCCCCAGAGTGGTAAGTTTTGCGTCATCATTAGGAAATATCAAACTATTTGGAAACAAAGCAACTTAATACAGATATTATTTTGATAAATACATTGTGGCAATTGACTTGTATTCTGTTGATCCAATACTGTCTTTACTTATCAGCCATTCCAGTTTGCTTAAGTCACCATTAGAGGCGCGAAAAATTGTAGCGATATCCGTTGTTCCATTAAAATCCAGATCTGTTTGTGCTTGGGTATAACTTAGTTGAATAAATGCTGCTGTATCAACTTTTCCGAATAAGTTCTGGATGACGTGGTCTGCGTAATTGAAATTCAGAAAGTGAGGTTTATTGATCGAGTTTATGGTAAACCCCGGAACTCCATTTTCATACGAGGCATTTATTACCGAATCCACGGTCCATATACCATCGATTTGGCCTGTTTCATTTTTCTCTTTTTCCTTTTTGCAGCTAAAAAGTGTAAGCATGGCTATTGCCAGTAATACAAATAAAGAAGCTTTGTTTTGCATAGCATTACTCGGTTTTTGATAGGCCCTAAAAATAGTAAAAATGCATCTGTGCACTATTAATTCTTATCACTAATGCTTTGTTAAAACTCCAAAAAATAGGATAGGCTTTTGAGATAATTTTCATTCAGCCAATTTTTTTAAACATAAAGGGAGGTGCTTTTTTTAGCTTTCGATTTATCCTGGCCTTTTTACTGAAAAAGAAGTTATAAATCATTACACCTAAAATAAAGGCAATGCCAAGAATGTAGAAAATGGAGTTGTTCAAATCGGAGGTTTTAGAAAGTAATTTCTTATTAAAAAAAATCAAAACACTAAATACATATCAGAATTGGAGTAAAGCTTGGGAAGTATATAAAAAACGAACAGTTGGTGAATGAGGCTTTTAATGAAGGTATCCACAACAAAAACAGCCCCTTCAAATAGATGAAGAGGCTGCATTTCAAAAGAAGGCTTATTTAAGCTATGCGGTGTAGTAGAAAGACTTCTGTATTTGATGGGTACCAACACCACCATCACCTGTATGCAATCTTCGTTTTACATTAAAGGTAGCAATGTATGAGCATGTTTTAAGTGCTATACTATTTGGAGCCTGTGTAATGGGCAGGCTGGCATCATTGCGATGGTTTAGGCCTGCATTGGTATTATTGTTTACCGGCAGCCCTGGCCCTACAAGGTTTGTGTTTATGGCGCTGTCATTACTTCTAATGTTTATGCGCACATCTTCCAGTTCTGGGTGGTGGGCAGTGTAGGCCACATCTATATTTCCGCTAAGGGCATCACAAGCTGCTCCACCACTGTTTTGTTTAATTTCAAATTCCATTGTGGGGGCGGTGTTGTTTACCACCATGGCGTTTAAGGTTTGCCCACTGCCAGAGAGGTAATTGAAATTGTTGGCAGCTTTGTCAATCACTTCGCGAAGTTCAAAGCGTATGGCTATTTTCTCCACGCCTTTACGCTGCGCTGGCGGAACAGCATCGCCAGCTTGTCCCACGCTAGGCATGTTGTTATCCGTAAGCACGGAGGTATTTATTCCCATCATGCCATCCAAATCTACCCAGTGCCATTTGCTACTTTCTGTTGGGTCGGTAAGGTCGGCAGGGTTTAGGCTGGGGTCATCCGTAAAAGTGCGAAGCACACTTTGGTTTGCATCCAGCCAACCATCGCTGTCCAGGTCTGCAGTTGTGGCTTCAATATCCACAACTTTAAAAGGATTACCGCTGTACCACATTTGTCCAATTTTGATGGAATGGAATAAGCCCGAATCTACTCCCACCACTTTGGTGAAATTGGCTGCGTTTACAGGCACGCCCCCATTTACACCGGTTACGCTATCGCTCACCAAAAAGCGGTACTCATAAGGATTGCCCTGCATGGCTTTGTTGGTACTACTAATGGCTACCTGCCCTGTGGCTCGTATGGCACCGGTAAGCCCATATCGCAAAGAGCCGGCATAACCTTCAGTGTCAAAATCATTTAGATCTACACCTACGGGGATAGTAAATTGAGTACCGATGCCTGTCCATGCGCTTACCATGGTACTTGGATCGGGCACATCAAAGTCTACACATAGGTTTATACAAAAGCAGTTGGGAGCATCACGCCTGTCGGGAGTTTGACCATCAGGTCGGGTTTCTTCATACAGTATGGTCCCTCCGCTAGACTCTACTACAAAGTAAAGGTCAGGGCCTGAGGTAGAGGAGAAGGGTGTTTCTACATTAATAATAGGAGATAGGAAGGTTTGCTTAAAATCCTTGCTGGTATAGTCAATCCTAAAGTGCCCGCTACCATCGGTAGTAGCTGTTCCAAGCAAATCATCACTCAACCAGTCTGCGTCAAAAGCTGAAACCTTTACGCCCACCAAAGGAGTCTTATTGTCTACACAAGAACGAACTGTTCCACAGATTACCCATGCATCAAATAAAGCACGGATGGCACACCAGAACCTATAAGAAAGACAGTAGCTCCATGTGAAGTAATGGTCGTTGTCGTTTCCTCGCCATGCAGGCTGCAAAGTGGTGATACTAAACTGTACAGTTTTCTTTACATCGCTGGTTTGCCCTGGTACTCTCGTTAGGCTTACATCAATTACTACAGGGCCTCCATTGTATCCTTTTGGTAAAGTAATTTCAAACCCTCCCGATTCATCGGTTTTTCCTTCTGCAAGAAGTTGCTTTTTCTTAGCATTCACTTCTTTTTCGTCAAGTAGCTGCAAGGTGTACTTTGGGTCTGCTGCAACTATGTCGGGCTGGTTTTGGCTATCGCCAGGTTGGTAAATGCGAACCACAACATTGCTGAGTGATTCACGACAATCGCGGCAGATGTAGCCGCAAAGATTGCCTCTAATAATAAAACTCATAATGATAAAATTTTGCTTGTTAAGAGAAAAAAACTATCTCTAATTTAGAGACCATCTTTTAGCAAACAGAATCAAAATGAGTAGTTTACAAAACGCCCTAGAGCCTTCTGTAAAAGCGGTTGACTTTTACTTATTGATTGACGGTTCGTTAGAATCTATAGACCTGTCGGTATTAAATCGAGGATGACATTGGTTGATTATGTATTTGGTAAATAAGCTTTTAGATGGATTACTTCAACCGCTCCAAAACGCCTTTCCTCTTCACAAGATTCTTATAATCCCACTGTATGTCTCTTGATTTTTGTAACCAACGTTCTAAATCTTCTGTATTGATTTGTTCTACAGAAGTGAAAAAAATGGAAGCATCTTTAAATTTATTGCCTCTCTCGGAAAGGTCATCTTCGTCAAAGTCGGCTCCACTCCAAAACATCAACCGTATGCCTTTCTTTTGCTTGCTATAGCCCACGATTGGGTTTTTCTTCAGAAACCAAACGGGGTGAGCGTGCCATATTTTATTATCAGCTTCGGGAAGACCATTACTTATTTCATGTGCAAGGGTGTTGCATATTTTTTGGTCCTCTATAGTTTGGGCCTGGTTATAGCCTTGTATATAGGAGTTTATTTTCATCGCTCAGTGTATTTGGGGTTCAGTTAGTTTCATGTTTTCAGGTGAGCTATGGCAAACCTATGTTTAGAGGCTTTACTCTCCATGATATTCCATATTTGGAGCTTGTTCACCTTCCTTTAAGTATCTATCAAACCAGCGTATTACTTGTTCGTCTTTTTCGGCCCGATGTTCTGTAAGTCCATGATCTCCACCTTCAAACATGATTAAGCGATAGGGTACACGGTATTTTTCAAACTCCATAGCCATCTTTAGGCTTTGCTCAGGTTTTACTCTCCAGTCGGCAGTGCCGTGAAGCATCAAAATAGGGACATCCTTTGAAAATTTATCAGCCCACATTATGGCGGATCTATTTGTGAGTTCTTGTTCTTTGTTAGTTTCATAGTCTGGAATCAATTCAGCAGTCACTCTGGTTTCCATCTCTGGCCTGTCTTTTATGCTTTCATATAAATCCGCCACAGCCCCACCAACAGCAGCTGCTTTTATCCTATTGGTTTTGGTAAGTGCAATGTAGGTCATCATTCCTCCACGGCTCCAACCATACATTCCTATTTTGTCCGTGTCAGCACTTTCTACTTCCTTCAGTACATCAGTAAGAATAATTACGTCATTCACATCACTACCTCCAAACTCTTCTTGTCCTTCGCCACCTGCATTTCCGCGGTATTGACTTGCAATTACCACATAGCCATGCTTGGCAATGTTTCCCATAGTAATGGCACCATGCCCAATCTTTAGTGAGCCAAAGTCCCGGTTGCCACCTCTATTAAAAATCACACATGGATAATCACCTTTTTGCTTTGGTTCAACCAACAAGCCTTTGATTTTTAGTCCATCACTCAAATAGGTGATAACATATATATTGATACTATCGAGGTATTGGAATTCCTTTTTCCAAGCTGTTTTTCCATCAATAGTTTCAGAAAGCCTGGGGTAAATTGTGGTTTTAGATAAATCTGAAATTAGTTTTTTTTGAAGCAGTAATTCACCTTGTTGAGCGTGTGTACATGAAAATAATAGGATGAATGACAGGAGTTTAAGAACTTTCATATGTAGCAATGCGATTATTAGTAAACTCTAAATGTATGAGATTTACCGTAAGGCAATTGTAAACATGCTCTGTTTTTATCTGTTAACGTGAGAAAGTTAAAAGCAAAAATTATGGCTAAGAATCACGGACCATCTATAAAAAATGACGAGCAATATGAAGCCTTACGAGACGAAGGCTATAGCAAACAAAAAGCTGCAAGAATAGCCAATGACTCAAACTCTGGAAAGAAAGGAGGGAAGGCAGAAAACTATGAGGATAGAACCAAAGAAGAACTTTACGCCAAAGCCAAAGAGGTAGGCATTGATGGGCGTTCTAAAATGAACAAAGCTGACCTGATCAAGGCTTTGCGGAATAATTAAGACATTAGAATTCACTTACATTTTGAAGTTCAAAAAAGCGCATAGCCTCTCCGTCCTTTAAAGAGTACATCACTTGGCGGGTTTTACCGGTCGGCTTCCCATTTTCATAAATGGGAAAACGTTGCCCAAGCATGTTTTCAACAAGTGAAAACTCATCATGTCCGTTATATCCATTACTTATTCGGCTGTCTTCTTTCGTTGGTCTGAAATAAGCCAAGCTCATAGATTTTCCATTATTAACCGAAACAGCTTCCACATAGCCCGTTTGATGCGCGCCAGTTTGAGTAAAAACCAGAAGTTCCGGAAATCCATCATTAGTAATGTCTTTAATCGCTGAACCAGTCACTTTTCCATATATGTTTTTTACAAGCGGAGTATTGTCTTCCGAAAGTCCAAAAGGAGCGATGGTAAGTTTCACGGCTTCACCATCAGGAATGGTAGAAATATTGAAACCAATTCCTCCGTGCGTTAGTACTTTACTGTAAATAGTAGGGGCGGTATTGTCACAACTAAACAGTGCCAGAGATATAAATAGGAGAGAGACCTTAAGAAGTTTCATGCGATATGTTTAGAATTTATTGGAAGCAGATATTGCTTGGGTAATAAATGCAAATTTCTAGGGACGAATGTAAGGAAGATTTAAAACCCTAGATTATATGATTGAGGCAACGAATTTTTGATGCGAAGCCAAGTAAGGAAAACAGTTATTTAGAAGTTACGGCAATTAATGTTGACTTTACATGGGCTACTTTCAACATTTTTATAAAACAATGGTTAGTGCCTTATAAACTAACCGATATGATAAAAGCACTTTCACTTATTTTCACCATTCTTGGCGCGGTGGCTTTGGTAGTAGGTATTATAGGGATTTTTGGCCAAAGCCTGGTAAATATTAGCCCTTGGGCATTGGCCATCATTGGGGTTATTTTCTTTTCATCCGGCATTGGATTGCTTAAGAAAAACAGTTAAACCCCTTTTCAATTTAGTTATGGAGCTACGCTGACCGTTCTTCATACTCCGGACAATCCAGACGTATGTCTTTATCAAAAAGGTCTTTTTTCAAAAGATTGCAATGGTGGCTTCTATTTTTCATTTCGTAAAAACTGCACCCAAAACAAGTTCGCTGCACAGAAAGTAATCCGCTGCGGTTGAGCTGATAGATAAATTTAGAAAGAGTAGAGTAGAGTTGCTCTAAGTCGGCTTGGTTTAGAGTTTCTAAATTGCCGCGCATCGGGTTGGCGAAGCTTTCTGTATCCTTTACCACTTGCGTACCTTTTGCAGAAAGGTGAATAGCATAACTTCGGCTGTCAGCCAAGGAATAATCCTTTATCAGCAAATCTTTTTTTACCAAAACTTTGATGGCATCACTGATGGTAGGTTTGGTAACATTAAACTCTTTGGCCAAACTGCTCACATTACACAGTTCGTTTTTGTGGTAAGCCACAAAAATTAATAGTTGAATCTGAATAGGGCTTAGGCCAATGTTTTTGGCTTTCTCCCAAAGCATCACTTTAAATACCTCAGATATACGCTCCAATCCGACCACAATTTTGGAGGCCAGTTCATCCTGATGTTCGTTTGGGTTGAAAATTTTAGGTTCCATAGTTTCGTAAAAATGCCTGCCAGATTTAATCACCTGACAGGCAAAGTTAGAATTCCTAATTAAAAATAAACCTTGAGGCCAACCGCTATTGCTTTACCGTATACGGTAGGGAAAGGTCGCCACTAGCCACGCTGTATACCTTGTACACACCAAGCATAGGTTTTTCTTTGTTACTGGTGTTTACTTGCATAAAGGCACATACGCCATCGTAGTTAAACTCAGTTTTGTTATTCATTCGGTACATGGGCACTACCACTTTTATAGTGTTACCATTGGTAATCACCGGAAATCCAGGGGAGTCCATGTACATGGGCATTCCAGGATTGGTAGGTGGCAGAACTACGCTGGCATCACCTTTTTTAAATTGCTTTACCGCAAGGCCTCCGTCTACCTGTTCATTTTTGGTGAGTACCACCCAGTGCGGATGCCACACAATACCATCATTGTCATAATTGGCGTCTGCATTTTCATCCCACAGAGGTGTGTCGTCAAAATCAGGGTGGGAGGTGAGTGCCAATGCTACTATTCCTTCGGTGCTTCCAAAGCCAACATCTTCGGGTTTTAATGTGGTGGGGAAAACGTAGCCTAAAACGGGTGCTCCATCAAGTTTTCCTGCAGGTGAGGGAGTGGTTTCGCCAGCATTGCCCTTCACTGATATCTCCCAAATGAGTGATGCAGTATTCTTGTCATAGTGTACTTCCACGCTAGAAATGGCAAAATTGGCATTGTCATAATTTGCACACTTGTCACATGCCTTGCTTTTGTAACTGAGCAACAATATGGATAGGATAATAATGTATTTCATTGTAATGTTTTTTGTGGAGGACCTGTTTAGGGTGCTCCGATTGGTTTTGATTAAGATTGAAGGTCGGCCATTGATGCACCAAAGTTGATGTGTAGCACATTGCCATTTGGTGTAACTAAGGCAGGGACCGATTTTACACCAGCATTAGTAGCTTCATCTACTTTGTTTTTTGCTTCACCTAGGTGAATGATTTCTACATTTTCGTTGCCCACTAGATTTACAA
>JAUHWX010000154.1 GCA_030427285.1 Bacteroidia bacterium | reverse complement strand
CACAGCCGTGAATTTCGCTATAACGGACAAATGTATGATGTGATGCGCCTTGAAGATAAGGGCGACACTACTTACTATACCTGTATTCATGATGTGAAGGAGAGTAAGCTATTTGAGCGATTGGATAGTATGGTGCTTGATGAATTAAACAAAGATGAAGGTGAAAAAAGTCAGCGCGAAATGATGCTGAATTTTTTTACCAAGGTGTATTTGCCAAACTACATTCCAGAGATAGAACATTTTAACACACAGGCGAAATCTGTTTTCGTCTACCTCAATTTATTTTCAGAAAAGCATAGCCAGGATATTGGCGAGCCTCCCCGTTTCATGTTTTTTAGCTGAATTATTTCAGAAGATTTAAAGATTGGATAAGATTCGACTTTTCGACATTGAATGTCAATTTTAAATGGACACAGTCTGGTCTTCGAAAAACCTTGCGCTCTTAAGGTTCGGGACACTCAGACTGACTGGAGCTGTCACCCTGAGTTTTTCCTTTTGTTTCAGAAAAAAGGAAAAGTATCGAAGGGTGGTCGAAGGCGGAGATTATTCAGCATAAACGCTTTACAACAATCATTTTAATTTAAAACATGAAAAATATTTTCACAATGTTCTTCATGCTTACCATGTTGGTTACATCATTTGCGCAAAGCATTACAGTGCGTGATAAAGCCGATTACCTCCCCATAGAAGGGGCTGTGGTAAGTGATGAAAACAATCATTTGGCCTTCACTAATTCGCAGGGCAAGGTCAATATCAGTAAGTTTAAAAACAGCCAACGAATCACCATTTCCCTTTTAGGCTATGTGAGCGTAACGATCAGTTATGATGACCTTTTAAAAAAGGAGAAGGATATTTTACTAAAGCAAGACGAGCTTTCTTTGGATGAGGTGGTGATTTCGGCCAATCGCTGGCAGCAGAATAAATCTGAGGTGCCAAACCGAATTACGGCTGTCACCAAAAAAGACATCGTATTGCAAAACCCTCAAACCTCAGCAGACCTTTTAGGTTTTTCTAATGAGGTGTATATTCAAAAGAGTCAATTGGGTGGAGGAAGCCCCATGATTCGGGGGTTTTCTACCAACCGACTTTTGCTCACTATAGATGGTGTGCGTATGAATACCGCCATTTTTCGTGGCGGGAATTTGCAAAATGTAATTTCAATAGATCCACTTGCCGTGGAAAGTTCGGAGATCATTTTTGGCCCTGGCTCGGTGATTTACGGAAGTGATGCCATCGGTGGAGTGATGAGCTTTTACACTTTGGAGCCGGCACTTTCTACCACGGGAAAAGTGGAGGTGAGTGGTAGCGCTCTTACTCGTTACTCATCAGCTAATGGTGAGCGCACCGGGCATTTTGATGTAAATATTGGTGGCAAAAAATGGGCATCAACTACCAGTTTTTCATACTCTGAATTTGGAGATTTGAGAATGGGGAGCAATGGTCCCGATGATTATTTGGTTCCGGTGTATGTTTCTACTATTGACTCACAGGATGTGGTGGTGAATAACCCTGACCCTGAAGTGCAAACGCCCACAGGTTATAATCAAATCAATATGATGCAGAAGATTCGTTTTTCACCAAACGAAAACTGGGATTTCACCTATGGTCTGCATTATTCTACTACTTCCAATTATGCCAGGTTTGACCGTCACCGTAGGGTTCGCGATAATCGCCCCAGATACGCTGAGTGGTACTACGGACCACAGGAATGGATGATGAATAATTTGAAAATCGGTCATTCAAAAGGCAATGCTATTTATGATAATGTGAGCCTGAACCTGGCGTATCAGAATTTTGAGGAAAGTCGTCATAGCCGAAATTTTGGTAGCACTACCTTGGAAAGTAATTTGGAAACGGTAGATGCTTATTCGGTAAACCTGGACTTTGAAAAAGGAGACGAAAAGCCGCATCGCTTTTTCTACGGATTCGAAGCTATCTTGAATAAGGTAGGTTCTACAGGTGAGGAGAATGATATTTATACCGGGGTTACAGTTCCAATTGCTCCGCGCTATCCTGATGGTTCTACCTGGAGTTCGTACGCAGCATATGTGAGCTACGAATATGTACCAAGCGAAGTTTGGGCGTGGCAAGCGGGTGTGCGCTATAATGCATTCGCCATTCAAGCATCTTTTGATGACCCGGCTTATGCTTACCCTTTTGAAGATGCAAATCTCAATAATGGAGCCCTTACCGGGAGCTTGGGTGCGGTGTATAGCCCCAGTCCAACTTGGAAAATCAGGGCCAATCTTTCTACAGGTTTCCGTGCACCAAATATTGATGATGTAGGTAAGCTTTTTGAGTCTGTGGATTTTGCGGTGGTAGTTCCAAATCCTGGCTTAAAAGCAGAGTATGCTTACAATGCAGAAGTAGGTATCGCCAAAGTTTTTTCTAATGTGGTAAAGCTGGATGCAACGGCCTACTATACCATTTTAGAAAATGCACAGGTGCGCAGGCCATTCACCATCAATGGACAGGACAGCATTATGTACAATGGTGAACTGAGCCAGGTTTTGGCGATTCAAAATGCAGCGCAGGCTAGTGTTTACGGAGTTCAAGTTGGTTTGGAAATCAAGCTTCCCGCTGACTTTTCCATTGAATCTATTTACAACTGGCAAAAAGGAGAAGAAAAAACTGATGATGGAGAAACGGTGCCACTGCGTCATGCGGCTCCTGCTTTCGGTTCTACGCATTTACGCTTTACCCAAAATAGGGTTATGCTGGATTTGTATGCCAATTATAATGCTGAAATGAGCTTTGAGGATTTGGCACCATCAGAACAGGAGAAAGGTGAAATTTATGCTGCTGATGCCAATGGTGATCCATATTCGCCAAGTTGGTTTACATTAAATTTCAAAGGAAGCTATCAGATCAATTCCCACTTTCAGGTAACGGCCGGATTGGAGAATATTACGGATCAACGCTACCTTCCATACTCAAGTGGGGTAGTTGCCGCAGGGCGAAATTTTATTTTGGGATTGAGAGCTAACTTCTAGCTTAAATTTTTTTTTGGTTTTAGGAAAGCCACCTCGGAAGGGGTGGCTTTTTTTGTACATATATTTTCAATTTATATTAGTAGCATTGAAAAATTTTAGATTTAGGTATGGATATTCCAGTTCCACTATATGTGCTTTTGGGTGTACTTATTCTTAGCGCAGTTGGAAAGCATCTTATTAAAAAAGGAGAAGAGCAAATTGATATTGAACGGCAGAAGGATGATTACACAAGGATGGTGAAATCACAAAAAGACCGAGAGATAAATACCTCCTTTGATGAGGATGAATTTTGGGATATTTTAGAAGGAGTTATAAACAGGAGCGGGAAGAGTTATCGGAACTTCTTGGGCTTGTTTAAGGATAAAGTAAGGATACTCTCTGAAGAAGAGCTTATCACGTTGGATAATCTCTTACTAAAACTTTATCGTGAGAATCTCACGCATGATTTGTATGCTGCCAGTACTATTATTTTTAAATCTGAAGATTTGATCAATAGCTATTTGTTGATGAATGTGTTTATGACAAAAGGGCGAGTTTTTTTTAAGCAAGCCTGCAAAAGTCCTGAATTGGTTCTTGGTAAATCTTTTGAAGATGTTGATGGCAGGTTAATAAACGATGTTCTCTCAGAGCTATATTTTGCTAAAACAAAAGAACTAATGCCTATTCCTGTAGAAGAAGAATGGGATATACCGGGAGAAAAATGGAAGTTTAGAGATTTACCCGATAAGTATCCAGAACTTTGGGCAGCATTCAATTGAAATAATTCTGAACAAACTTTAATTTTTTTAACTCTATTGGGTATGAAATTTAATATTATCTCTTGTTTAATATTCCTCTGTGGGCTGTTTCCTCGATTAGCTAACGCTCAATACCAGCCCACCATTACCCAAAGCAAAGAGTGGCTTATCAAGACTTGCGAGTTTGGAAACTGCCTGCATGATTACTATTATTTTGTAGCCGATACCACCATTGGAGGTAATTCATACAAGGTGCTGGATGGTTATCATTATAATAAAAACTTCTATCTGCGCGAGGATGTACAAGCGCGTCAGGTTTATTTGGCTATAAATGATGGAAGCCTTTTTCCTCAGGAATATCTGTTATACGACTACGGAATGAAAGTAGGTGATAGCTTGTATGTTCGAAATCCAATTTCACCTGTTTCAACCATTGAGGGATATTACTATTTAGACAGCATCATTCCTGAAACTTTTGAGCAAATTACCAGAAAGGTATTTTACCTGCACGGCTGGGATACACAGAAAAACTATCACGAAACAAAGTGGATAGAGGGAATTGGCTCTACGGGTTTGATAAACACTCCAGGGGTAATTGGCGACACTGTTGCTATGGCTGAACTGATTTGCGTATCTGAGGATGTACAAAAAATATACTCGCGAAAACCGAACGATACCTGTTATTCCAACCCTGTGCTTGGTGTTGGAGAGGTTTTAATAGGAGAAAACTCTACCTTTTATTATGTCCAAAATTCAAGCAGTATAAGATTTGAAAATTTACACCAGAGTGGCCTTCTTTCTATTTTTGATATGGAAGGGAGGAGTGTTTTTGAACAAGAAATTTCAACTCAATTAGAAACTGTGTGTTTAGATAATCTGAGGCCTGGGATATATTTGGTTCACCTGAGAACCGGGCGCGAGGTGAAAACGAAAAAGATACTGGTGAATTAAGTCACTTTATATAAAAACAAAAACCGCCACGAGGGCGGTTTTTTGTGCTTTACTGCTGCATCTTTAAGTTGTAATCTACTGAGTGCTTTCCTGAGCCATACACTGTAAAAAATAGACAAAGCCCCAATACTAAGGCTGCTGATAAAAGGTTGCCTACATCCATAGGTCCTACAAAATTTACCAAGATGGCCCCAAATAATATGGGCAACTGTGCAATTACAGCCCAACGGGTAAGTAGCCCAAAAATGATAAGGATACCACCAATGAGGTGAGCCGGAGCCACGTAATGGATAAGGAGCATAAATCCGCCAAAATCTTGCAGCGGAGCGGCTAAGTCAGATAGCGTGTGGCTGTCGCCAATAAATAGAACTCCCTTAATGAGCAGAAAAATACCAAGGCCGATACGCAGTAAGTCTAACGGATAATAGGTGTGGGCGTTGGCCCATTTATTTAGTGATTTGATCGTTGCCATAATTCTGCATTTTTATGATTTTAACCAAAAGGTACAAAAAAATGAACTCGATGTCAATGACTTACAGCAAGCTAGGTTTTAATTTAGTCTCAAGTCTCAAGTCTCAAGTCTCAAGTCTCAAGTCTCAAGTCTCAAGTCTAGTTGATCTTATAGATGATGGACATCTTAATGGCCCAGTTGTCGAACTCCTTAGGTAAGTGATTAGCTCCGTAGCGGTAAAAACCACCGGCACCCAGCCCCAGGTAGCCTACTTTGAAAAAGCCAAAATGAACCAGGTTATCAATTACCAGCCCCGACTCAAAATAGCCATCTTCCAAGGTTTTAAAGTCATAGCCAATATGCTGATCTTTGGTTTCAAGCGAGCCAATAGACATGGCGTGGTATATTTCAAACTCAGGGCTAAAATGCTTAGTGCGAACGAGTATTGGTCCAAAATTGTGATTCAAATAAAAGGTGGCGTATTTATCAGAGAAAAACTCATTAAAACGCATGGTTTGAAAACTATTGGTAGCCACAATGGCAATGCTGGAGCTATAAGTGGAGCGATTGCTAAAAAGCATTTGAATAGGCAATGGCCTATCCACAAATCCAGTTTCTATTCTAAAATCTAAATGACCTAAACCTTTAAAATAGCGATACCACCACATACCCACCTCAAGTCGATTATAGTCATAATTACCATTGATAAACCCGGAGATGCCCCGCCCATAATCTACCACCAATGCGGGATAGTCTGATCCGGCAGAAATACGAGAGCCAAAGTTGCTGGTAATATTCTCTTTGTACACCCAGCGCCACTGAAGGTTGGCTTCGGTAAAACGGAAACTACTGCCAGGAGTGGCGTCAGGTTTGGTACTTGGTAAAAACTGATAATCATTGTTTGCGGTAAGCGTAAAATCGCGAAGACCTAATTCGAGTGTCATAAACTTGCTTATCCGCCTCTTATAGCTCAATGAGAGTTGCTCAATTTGATCCATGTGGTTGATGAAAACGGTATTCCAAAAACCAGTGTTTCTATAATATTTGAAATTGATGTAGCCAGGCTGTATCACATCATTTTTATAATCCAAGCGCAAGCGGTGATCATCTTTTCTATTAAAATAATAATCCAAAGTTCCCCCATACTTTATGGCCTGGTCGCGAACACCATAACCATAATATCCGCCTACTCGCCAATGTTTCATGAGTTTTTCGCTGGTATAAACACCCGCTCCAAAGCGCAGTCCTTCATATCCGCTATAGCGTAAAAATTTATTTACCCTGTACTCAAAAGGCTCAACCGTAAAATAACCGCGGTAAATTTTTTGAGCACCATTCATAAAGAAACTAAACTTGTACTTATCGCCAATGCTATCCATACGCTGGTAAGTTTTTAGCTCTTTTTTGTTGAGTTCCTCCTTTCGGTATTGTTTCCAAAAATTGTCATCCACGTATGATGCTTCCTCGCTTACCTCTCTTTTTACATGGTCAAATTCTTTGTCAGAAATGGGAATGTTTACTTCAGCGCTATCTACAAACAGTTTACTGTATATAAAACCAGGATCGTTTATCAGCGGAAGTCTTTCAAGCTGTAGCAAAATGCTCAACTCTTTGGGAAACCATCGCCCTTCCTCTATCATTTGGTACGTGTGCTGCATGGTAAAGTCCACATTGCCGCTATAGTAAGGCTCGGCATACACATACTCTATGGCCCATCCATTAGTGTTGATGTGCATTTCACCCTTTAGTCCGTCAAATTTGGAGCCTTTTTTAGGCTGATAATACATGATGTAGGTGGAGTCCCTTCCTCGAATGATGGTGTCTTGAAGGATGTAGAAATACTTTTTGTCAGCCCCATCGGCCAAGGGAGTTAGGTAGTACTCAGTTACTACTTGAATTATATTGTCGTATAAACCAAAATACTGGAGGTTTTCTGCCCCTACGGCAAAAGAGGAATGCTTAAAACCGCTAATCCGGGTTCCAATTATTTTTTCGTCATAGCTGTCGGGCTTCTTGGATTTTACTTCTGATACAGATTCTGAAATGAGTAAATAGTGATTGGAATTGGTTTTGGCCGAATCGGACTCCATCAGCCCCAGCTGCTGCCGGGCAGAAAATACGGAGTCTAAATTCTTCGTTAGCACATTTTTCAAATAAGCCTTGTACCGGTACGTATCGTACTTTTTGGGGTTATTTTGATCTTTGTTATAGATGGCATTTCGCACAATTCTCAAAGCCGGGTTTTCACCAGGTAGTACCGTGGCCTCGGCCAGTTCTGTATTCAACGATTCTAGATGAATGACCCAGGGTGAATTTTTGGGAACTTCATTTCGCTCAAACCTTACCGATTTAAATCCAACTGAAGTTACCACCACTTCTAGTATATCCCTCCGGTCAGGTATAGTGAATTTTCCATCCACATCGGTAGAAACACCAAGGTTGCGATCAGCATTATACACCACATTTACAAAGGGTAGTGGCTCTTCTGAACCTGTTTCTAGAACAACTCCTTTGATGGGTTGCGCAAAAGCATAGA
>JAUHWX010000004.1 GCA_030427285.1 Bacteroidia bacterium | reverse complement strand
ACTTTCAGCCCGAAGAGTTAGACACAGAGCCCCCCGCAAAGATCAGCATTTCCTGAGAAGGGATATAGATGGGGTTGCTTGGGGCGGTACATTGATGATTTGCTGATTAGTGATCTATTTACACATACAAATAGTACAAGCTTCAATGCATTTACAGTTCATTCAGGATGGCATATTGGTGATTTTGCAGCGGAGTTTGGAATCGATATTGTGTTATCGTCAATGAACCCCACAATTGCTGAAGCAAGAGCTGGAGATAATTTTATCATTGCAGACCAAGCTAATAATCTTGCAGGAGAAGCACTTATTTCTAATAGGGAGAAAAAAGAGGCAGTGATTGGCTACTATGATATTTGCAATTTCTTTTCTTTAAATTATGTAAAGAATGGATTGTGTGTTAAAAATAGTACGGATAGTGACTTTCGAGTGATTAGCCCTGCATCTGATCCTAACGAAGAAATGGCTTCAATCCTCTCCAAATTTAATAACGCAAATAAGTTGACTATAGATATTCGTAATGAACACAATCTTTCTTTCAATTTCTATGGTAATATTGATGTTCCCATAAAATACGCAATTAATAGCTCAAGTTATTCGGATATTTCTTATCCTCAATGGCCCTTACTACGCCTAGCTTTCACGCCAACATCTAGCGACTATGTCAATCTAATGGTGCCTGCAGCAGATATTACTAACGCAAGGGCTTACTATAGAAAGAACAATACCAAATTACCCGTTTTTAAACCAGTCATATTTTCAAATAATTACTCGAAGAAAATTCAGTTTAAGTTTTCAAAAACTCCTGGAGGCTTACGTTTACCTTCTTTCCACAATTTGATGTTCTTGAGGGAAATAGATCAAAATTATTTACCTACAGAATGGGCAGTAAAGTCCTACCATTTCGTAGACAACTTATTTGATGTTGAAAAGCTGATCTATACAGACAATAATGTTGATCTAAATATCTGGGGGGGCTCCCAATTTGAAAAGCCAACTAGATGGAAAATAAATGAACAACAAAGTTTTGTAGATTTAACAGACCGGCACTTTTTAGCA
The DNA here is from genome assembly GCA_030427285.1 of Bacteroidia bacterium. Lineage (GTDB taxonomy): Bacteria > Bacteroidota > Bacteroidia > Flavobacteriales > Schleiferiaceae > Owenweeksia. The sequence goes on along the minus strand of JAUHWX010000004.1, from coordinate 42,685 downwards.
AAGACGGCAACTGCCGAAGATGCTCAAAATCTCTATTTCTTTGCCTTTTCGAATGGGGACTCTATAGCTTCAAGTTCTGTTGATCTTGACATGATTACTGGTGAGTCAGAGAAAGGTCATTTTTTTGACGAAGTACTTCTTCCTAAATACAATAACACGCTTTCTGTTATCTCGTATGAGTTGGATGTAAATGGCAATTCTCTATATATTTTAAAGGATAATATTAATTCCAGAGGAGATAGCGACTTCATAAAACTTGTTCCGAATAAACGAGATTTCATCTTGATTGCGCTGGATAAGGCTTCAAGCGTTCCTTTATTAACAAATGCATATATTCAATTTCAGAATAATTTACCCAAAAGATTAGTCCTTCGAAATAGGCAGCAGATTACCACGACAGAAGGTGCCCAATATTGGGAAGCAGATATTGCCTTGGTGGGATATGGAAATAATACCACAACAGGTAATTTTGAGATAAAGGAAATTAATACGGCAATAAAAGTCTATTTCCATGATGAAAATCAAAAGATATTTGGGACAAATAATTTCAATGCCAATTATGTTGTTGGAGATTTAGAGCAGAATGCTTCAGACATTTACGGATTCATATTCAAGAACGTACGGTATAATCTAAGAAATGTACCTTCTGCATCTAATCCTAGTGCTGTCGTTCTCGGACAAACAGGACGGCAAAATCTGTACTTTAAGGTGTTAGCTAAATATGAGAATCCAACATATTCTGAACTATCAGATTCTGCTAAAAAGAAAGAGGATGCAATATGGTATTACATTGAATTAATAGATGAGGTAATAGATTGGAGTGATGAGACCAAAATAGTACCCGTTGGGACAAGGTGTTTTGTGAATAAAAAGGCTGCTCCTCACCTTATTACTAGATTTGGCCGATTTATCCGTATGCTAACTGAAGTAAACAGCCAACTTGATTTACTTCCAGACTCTGCGAATGATACACTGGAACAGAGAGTAACAAGGCTTAGACAAAGGGGGCATAATGCAAATGTAGATTTATTTAATGATGTGATAGGAAAGGAAGAAGCTGGTGCTATATATCTTGATCAAATACCTGAGGCTCAAGGAAAAAACATTAGCATGATCTTTTTTCAAGGAACAAATGATGAAATGACTGTAGACCTTAACTTGGGATTACAGTTGTACCTTGATATCGCGTCTGTAGAATTCTCAAATTCTCAAGCAGTTGAAATTCAGCATTTATTTGTTGGATTGGATGTTATTGGAAATCTAAGGACAAATTTCACAATATATTTTGGTATAATACCTATTGATATTTCGCATAATGTTCATACCTCACTTCATTGTGGCGATGCCGGTGCTATTCCAACAAACGTACTAGACTACATTGATGACGAGCCTGAAAAGGGAAAAGATTCATATCTAGCAATCAAAGAAAGGTTCGAAAGTGATCCGGCTTCACAAAAGAGATTATTTCCTCTAGAAGAAAGGTATTATAGACATTGCCAGGATTTATTCTTCCCCTTAATGGATCAGTATGGTGACTTTTACAGTTTTGGGTTACACTCCATAATGAATCAGTATAATATGATTTTTTCTGGCAATTCTCTAGCTAATACATCTGGCAGTCATCTTGTTTCAATTTTTGAGACCTTTAATGAGGACATCAAACTTGGAGAGTTTGAATCTATATCTAATTTCTTTTCTTTTTTTAACGCTCCGATCTCTTTTCCTATCCTTGCGGATAATGTCAATCTGCCTCTTTATTGGGATATGATAGACTATACATATGAATTTTCCAAATTATGGAGACTAAACCAAGAAAGTGGTGTAGAAAATATTACACAATCTGAAAAGGGAACTCTTTACAAGTATTCAAAGAGATCGATCCTGGAATATATTGACTTTATAAATAGGTTTAGAAAGAAATACATTAACTAATATTCAAAATGAAGAAGTTACTTATTCTTTTGTTGTGGCTATTCGTTTTGTTTTTCTCATATGGTATTATTCCCACTTTTATGAAAGAAGAAGATAGTACCTTATTCATGTTCTTTTCATGTCTTTTTTATGTCTTTATCCTTTTTTACTTTTCAGGGAGCCGATCAGTATCAAAGCCTAAGTGGAATAAATATTGGTTAATTATCCTTGTTTTATGCTTGTTTCCATGCTTGTGGTCCTATGATTACTCTGTTTCTCTAGGCATTTGGAGAAGTCAAAGTTCAGGAGAGCGTTTGGGGTTTTCAATATTCTTTAGTTCCATAAGAGATTTGTTTATGACAAGTAATTTCTTTTTCAAACATGGAGACGCTTTGATAGAATCAATCAGTAAAAAAAATGTATTGGTCTTATATCAAATATATTCAATCGTATTTTCTGTATTTATATTTTACGCATGGCTCAAGGATACTTTTAATCAGAATATTAAAAGAACATTGGCTTTTTATGCCTCTTTAATTAAAAGACATTATATTTTTTGTTTTGCAATTGTAGTTTGCTTTGGAATTAATTCCCTTTTCCCGATTGCTCATCTTATTGAAGGTAATAATAGTTTTCTATGGTGGAAAACCATATTGTACTTAATTGGCTATCCTGTAGCACTTTTTTTAGGGTATAATTTTTTCAAAAAAAACAACAAGATATCTAATCATTTTTTTCTGCTTCTGTTATTCATATTTCCTGTTATTTCTGTCTCTGGAGATATCGTACCGTATACTAATTTCTTTTCAGACAATCTACATAATGGTAGAGAAATAGCCCTAGAGCCATGGCTTTCTGGTCTGATGAATATCATCATTACTACTATTTCAGATGCATTTAAGAGTGATTTTAGAGGATTGGCTTTTGTTAAAGTATATAGTTTGTTTCAAGTTATCTTAGTATTATCAGTATTTCCTTCATTTTTCATGAATAAAGAAAATAGTCATGCCCAATAACAATTACTACCCTGCTTTAAGCAATTTGATTTCATTATCAAAATTCCCAGTAAAGCTTAGCTTTGCAAATGATTTTCTTGATTCAGTTTTTTACAAGAATTTACGTACTAGCAAAAGCAAATATGGCGAAAAAGCTTCTTATTATATTGAGATAATATCTAGTGCACTAAAGTTTGAAATCTTAGAAACAGGGCTTGAAGTGATATTAAATCCTGACTCTAATAGTACTAATCAGAGTATAATTCCTATTGAATTGTTCTATCAGCTGGAGGTTATTAAATATATAAACTCATTTGATAGTTCAAGTTTTGATTTCTCTATTAAATCTTATTTCGAGTTAATTGTAAGCATTACTGGAGTTTCAGATGAAGAGATATTAGACGAGGCAATTGAACTATTTGTAAGTGATAATGGCAATAAAGTCCAAAATTTCATCCTAGAATATAATGGATATGCTGATAAAATAATTAACCTAACACCTACTACAGATTTTCAAACTCTGTACAGTCAGTTTACAAATGGAAATATTGATATTTTTGAAGTCGTTTATTCCTATTTTATTGAAAATGATGAAAACCCATTAAATGCTCTAAGAATTCTTACCACAAAGAAAATTGGTTTCTTTTCACTAGACCGATTAAAACAGTTAATTACTCCTAGATTTTCTCTATCTCTTACTGATCTAGACTTAGTATTGGCCTTCCCTCGTTCATGGCTGAAACCCCTAGATGCAAACGGAAATGTAATTGAAGGTGATGCGAAGTCGATGCTCAGTTATGCGGTTGGGAATCTAAATTTTCACTCTGAAAATGGCTTTGAATTCATAAATCCAGATAGTTTTGACCTTAGCCCTTCCCAAATAGGGGATACAGGACTAACGATTGAAATCGAAGACTTGAAGTTTGATTTCAGGACGGATAAAAATATTCCTGAAGTAGATGCAGATAGGAGGCCATTTAATTTTCAAGGCGTATTCATTAAATCTGCAACAATTGGCTTGGGTAGTTTTTGGAAAAAAGACGATTCAGGATCAACTGCTCGGTTGTATGGCCAAAATCTGATTATAGGGACAGGAGGTTTCAGTGGAATTGTGGGAATGGATGCCATTAACCAAGACCCTAGCAACACTACTCCAGAAATAATAGCTTTAGAATTAGCTGATGGTGCTTTCCGGGCAGAATTAAATGTATTTGAAGCCCGCTTTAGCAAAAATGAAGTCCTCGCCTCACGGCTAGAAGGAACCATGACTCTTCCACCCTTCAAAGACACGCAAGGCAATATTGCAGAATTGAGTGTAACAGGGGAACTTGTTGAAAACGGTTTTTCCTTGACAATCGAAGAACCTCAAGGCATCGTTTTGAACATTGCGGATAAATTAGAGATTCAACTCTTCACTTTCACTATTGGCCGTAAAAATGATAAATGGTTTGCTGAGCTGAAGTGCACTTTGTTAAGAGAATTTGATCTCCCCATCGTTAGCAAAATCCTCCCCAAAGAAATCGCCATCGACAATATCCGTGTAGGCCAAGGCGAAACCCCCACTTTCGCTGTCAACTTCACCTGGGAAAATGGCTTCACCGCCTTTGGCAGCAATGAAGGAGTTCCAGAATTGCTGATCCCTATCAGTAAGCCTGGTGCCAAGCCCGTTTGGGTAGACAACCTCCGAGTAGGTGTATTTCCAAAAGAAGACTATACAGAAGTACCCATGAGCCTTTCAGGAGGCTTAAAGCTTGGACCTGTAAGTGCAACAGTCAAAGATGTAGGAATCAAAGGGAAGCTTACTTTTCCTGAGGAAGGAGGAAATTTTGGCCCCATAAATATTAATTTTGAGGTAAAGCCCCCTACGGGGATTTCCATTACCATTGAAGCCAGTAAATTCAAAGGTGGTGGTTATTTATATTGGAAGGACAATAAATATATCGGTGCATTAGAAATTAATTTTGGAGAAAAACTGGCGATTAAAGCCATTGGGATATTACTGACAGAATTTCCAGATGGTTCTGAAGGAACTTCCTTCCTGGCTATTCTTTCAGCGGAGTTTAAATTAAAACTCCCCTTAAACATCACTTTATTAGGAGTAGGGGGAATGATCGGAACACATCGTTCTTTAAATCTCCCAGCGCTCAGGCAGAGTGTAAGAGATAATAGCATCAAATCAGTATTATTTCCTACAGATCCTGTCAAAAATCTGAATAAAGTGATTACGGACTTGGAGCGATTCTTTCCGCTTCAGAAAAGTCGTCACACCTTTGGTCCTATGTTTAAATTGGGTTTTGGTAGCCCTATTTTCATCACGGCTGAACTGGGGTTATTATTTGAACTTCCGAAGCCTATAAAAATAGCCTTATTAGGTGTCTTAGTAGTAAACCTACCCAAAGAGTCAATTGTAGACCCTGAGGCACCAATTCAAAACCCGCCAGCCCCCCCACCACCACCCCAGGTACTTCATTTACAAGTCAACTTCGTCGGCACCTGGGAACAAGAACGCAAATACATCACCTTCGATGCCAGCCTCTACAACTCCAAGCTAGGGAATTACCCACTTGTCGGAGATATGGCCCTTCGAATCTTATATGGTGAGGAACCAAATTTTCTGGTGAGTGTAGGTGGGTTCCATCCTGCATTTGAAGTGCCTCCTTTGGATTTGCCTGTGATGCGTAGACTGAGCTTGAGTCTAACAAAGGGAGATGATCCTCGCTTGATTTTGGCAGCATATATGGCAGTCACATCAAATACCGTTCAAGTAGGTGCCTTAATAGATTTCTACTTTTCCATAACTGAGAAATATGCTGTAACGGGCTTCCTGGGTTTTGATGCACTATTCCAATTCTCTCCTTTCTACTTCAATGTAAATTTTGCAGCCATGTTAGCTGTGAAAAACATGAATAAGAATAAGAGCTTGTTTGCTATTTCCTTAGGATTAAACCTGGAGGGGCCGACTCCGTGGAGAGCCAAAGGCTATGCTTCTTTTACGATTGCTGGTATCCCCTTTGAAGCCAAAATAGATAAGACCTTCGGCAAAGAGGAAAATACAGTTCTCCCAGATATTGAGTTGTTGCCCAAAGTAAAAATGGAACTTGAAAATCTGCAAAACTGGGAAAGTATTCTTCCTGCGGAGCGACAGTTACAGGTTACCCTTGCAAAGACGGATGGAGAGTTGGTAGCACATCCTTATGGGGTGCTTTCTGTGGGACAAAAAGTGGTTCCATTAGGTCTTCAATTAGAGAAGTATGGTCACCAGCAACCCGCTGACCACAGAAAGTTTGACTTCGAACTCAAGATTGGCGGGAATACACCTGATACCAATCGGACGCAAGAACACTTTGCGCCAGCGGATTTTCAGGAGATGAGCGATACCGAAAAGCTTCGTAGAAAGTCATTCGAGAAATTTGATGCAGGCTTACAGCTCAAAGGCCACCAAGAAGTGAAGATGAGCTTCTTCCGCCAAAGGGCATGTAAATATGAAACTGTGATGATGACAAATCGTTATCAACCTGAGCCTATAGGCAAACAGCTTGAGGAGATAGGCAGATTTCAGCGTTTCCAGGGAGGCAGTGCCTCCTATATCTCTAGCCAGAGTACCAAAAAGTCGCGTGTACAATCAGGTCCTCAGGTCAAGATCAAGAAATCTGGTTACAAGATAGTCTACAAAAGAGATCTTCAACTATATGAAGAGGCTTATGACGGCAATCAGGCTGGTGCCATGGCATTTTTAATGCAGGAATTGGATCGGATGCCTGAATTGGAAGGTCAGTTACAGGTAGTTCCGGCAAGGTTAGTCAGTTAGATTATGATAGTGACTCCTAAATATTTTAACAATGATCAAGTTTATCTTTTCAATTATCATCCTCCTTATTTCATTCAACTCCTTGTCAGCACAGGCTGGACAATTGATTATTAATGAAGTGCTTTATGATCCGCCAAATGGATTAGCAGGTGATGCGAATGGAGATGGGGTCAAATCTGCCTTGGACGAGCAGTTTATTGAAATCTGTAATGCAACAAATCAGAACTTAGATATAAGTGGTTATAAAATCTATAATGATGATAACTGGGCCATAAGAGTTCCAAACCATGAATTTCCATCAGGAACCATTTTGCCACCAAAAGGAGTGATAGTTGTTTTTGGGGGAGGCATACCCACAGGAACATTTGGTGGGGCAATAGTACAAACGGCAAGTTTTGGAGAGCTTGATATAAAATCTAGTGGAGATAATATTCAGATTGATTCTAATGGAGGTGTTTTTGTTGAAGGTATTAATACTAATCCATTTTCTAATAACCCCAATGAATCCTACACCAGAAACCCAGATGTCACCGGAAACTTCGAGCAACACAACGACAATACCCCTTACCTCTTTTCTCCAGGCCTGAGAGTTGACAGTACTACTTTCAATACCATTTATAAGACCGAAGCTTTGACGGTCCGAGGCCAGGGTGGAGATTCTACGATCACTACACCTTTTGGGAGGCTGCAAATGGAAGCAATTACAACACCTGGAAATCAACTCAATACAACTGTTGTGTGGTCGGTGCCTGGCGGAACCCAACCTGCCTACATTACCCCTACAGGCGAGTTAAGAGCATTGTCTAATGGGCATGTCATTGTTACTGCCCAGGCTACCGATTCTATTGGTATTTCAGCCTCAACTACCATTACAATTACTGGACAGAATGTTGGGGTTGATGAGGATGAATGGGGCAGCGCTGATATCCAAATCTATCCCAACCCGACATCTTCCTTCTTTACCATAGAGACTTCCCTGGCGATTCGAAAAATTGAGATTTTTAGCCTTCAAGGCTCTTTGATTAAAACGATTAGCTTGTCTACCAATCGTCAAATCTCCACTCAACATTTGGCAAAGGGGACTTATTACGTTCGTTTATGGAGTAAGAACAATTGGACCACTCGGATATTGATCAAGGAGTAAGAAGCTTTAATAAAGCAAGATTAGTCAGTTAAAAAAATTCAAGTCATTCCAAGCTATATAAAATGGATGCAATCTATACCTTCCTGCCATGGTTAAGGCAGGGTATTTCAAATGAAATTACCGAAACGGATAATTTCAATGCTGGTAATGGTGCTGCCACAAGGGCAAGTATACCCGTTGATGTGACCATCCATGCAGATGGTCAGCAAGCAGAAAACTGGCAACAACCCATCCCCTTGATTGGCCCCGCAGATATTATTGGTCTTAATAAAGAAGCCATCATCAGACATGAACCTGGGGATTGGATTACTAATTTTGAGTCACATCATTTGCCCTTCGTTGAGTTTTATGATGAGGATTTTCCCTGGCGGTATACGCCTGCTGCTCCTGATGGAACACGCCTTCGGCCGTGGCTATATTTGCTTTTGCTTAAACCGGGGGAGTTTGAACGAGGTGATCCCTTAGCTGGCCCCTTACCACGAATCAATATCCCTTCTTTAGCGGAGAATTTTCCTGGCCCTGTAACAGAGGCTTTTCCTAACCCCGCCCAAACTTGGGCCTGGGCGCATGTGCAGGTTCATAAGCATTTGATTACTCCATCTACTTTTACAGGTATCAATACCGAAGTCGACGAGCTAAATCAAGCTCTTACAAATTTGAAAGATACCCTGGCAAACAACCCTGACACGGCTCTTTCTAGAATTCTTGCTACTCGCCAGCTAGAAACAGAAACCGAATATCATGCATTTCTTATCCCTGCTTTTGAAACAGGTAGACTGACTGGTTTAGGAGAAGATCAGGCAACTATTTTGGGGACTGAAGCCCAAACAGCATCCTGGGGAAATAATCAAACAGACTATCCTTTCTATCATGAATGGTATTTTCGGACAGGACCTGTAGGAGATTTTGAGCATTTGGTAAGACAAATTTTGCCTGGACCACTAGATCCTTTGGTAGGCAGAAGGCCTATGGATATTCAAGACCCAGGTTATTTGCTAAATCGGTCAGCTACTGTCCCTACAGAAATCATCTCAGGCCAGCCACATGATGATGGAACCTTGTTCCTTGAAGGAGCCTTGCGCGTACCGGAAAATGATTCTTTACCTTACCCATGGGAACCCAATGCAGGTCATTTTACCCCATTTATCAAACAAATGGAGGATTTGATCAATCTGGGGGATGATTTATTGAAATCAAGTCTTTCGAGTAATACTACCTATCAGAATGACCCCTTTGATCCTAATGGTTTAGGTTTAGTTGATGATCCAATTGTAGCTCCACCCATGTATGGCCGTTGGCATGCCCTGGAAGCCAGAGTAGACCGAAATAATGCAAGTTGGGTTCATGAACTCAATCTTGATCCCCGCCGTCGTGCTATTGCTGGTTTGGGGGTAAGATTGGTGCAAGAAAAGCAGGAAGAATATATGGAAAAAGCATGGGGGCAGTTGGGGACTGTCGTGGAGGCTAATAGCAAAATCAATATGGCGCAATTGGCAAAACTGGTTTCAGAGCGAATTTTTGGGAAACATATCAAAACACTAAAAGGAGGAAAGATAACTCAGTTGGGTTCATGGGTTTTTAGCCAATTGCCAGCAGAAACAGTCGGACAAGGGACGTTATTTGGCCAACTCTCCGATAGTAAAATGCCTAATGCATCCTTATCACCTGTTTTTCGGAAATTGATTCGAAAGAACGGTCCTATCGGAAAAAAATTAAAAAGCATTGCACTAGTTGATACGGAAAATTTGTTGACATCACTCGGAGATGCCAGTTTTACACCTGCTCCTGAGATTTCGATTTCTACCGAACAGAGTCAGGTTCCCATCACTCAAGTTGACACTTGGGCAAATGCTTCTGCCACTCAAAGTCTGAATCAATCCATTTTTACGTTTACTGCTTTTGGCGATAATAGTACAACTGGGACAGCAGGTAATCAGGAGGCTACGGACTTTCAAAATTCAATAACCGATTTCTACGAATATTTTGGGGCAGGTTTATGGGATTTACCTTCATTAGGAGATACACTTGATCCTGGTACCGTCTCTACCCATATAGAAGGAGAAATGGCCCCTGGAGTTGGAATCAGTAATGAGGTAGCGGATGTAATTGAAGTAACGAATCCAACCCTACCCAGCCATGCTGATCCATTGGTTCCTATCTTGGCTGCTCCTGAATTTAAAGAACCCATATTCGAATTGCTAAAAGCAGATGCATTAGAATGGTTCTTGCCTAATTTGCATCTTATCCCCCAAAATACGCTCTCCTTATTAGAGAGTAATCCCAAATTCATTGAATCCTTGATGGTGGGAATGAATTATGAGATGGCACGAGAGTTACTGTGGAGAGAATATCCTACGGATCAGCGAGGGACTTATTTTCGCAATTTTTGGGAAAAGAATCTTTATGTAGAAACGGCAGGGATTACAGAAGAGGAATTAGAAGAAAGCCTTACAGATATTCCCCCTATTCATGCCTGGAGCAGTGCGTCATATTTAGGAGAACATGCCAAAAAAGGCCCCGGTTTCGTTACCAATTCAGCAACTGAGGGAACAGATGTAGTTGGAACAGGCAATTTAGTCATGGTGATGCGGGGAGATTTGTTGAAAAAATTTCCGAGAGCTTCGGTGTATGCCGTCAAGGCAGCATGGGATACCAGTGGTAGTAATGGGGTTTGGTCGATTGATACGCCTCGTGTATTTGGTACTCAAGAAAAATATGTCATTTATTCCGCCAATATTGACCCCGATATTTTACTCTTAGGCTTTGATATGACCATTGAAGAAGCCAAGGGGGAAGATTTGGACGCATTTATCCAACAACATGGAGCAACTGTTACCAGTAATTATCCGGAAGCCGGATGGTTTTTGATCATTCAGGAAAGGGCAGGAGAATTGCGCTTTGGGTTGGATATCGGCTCTCCTCCATCAGGTTTACAAGAATGGACGGATTTGAACTGGGAAGACATTGACATAGTAAATGGTCATATTGACCTAAGTAATGCCATTAGTGTTGTTGATGCTCAGGGATCTCCCGAGGTGCCAAGTGATTTAACCTGGGGACCAGCTAGTAATGCTGCTGATATTGCTACGATCCTGATGCAGGACCCTGTAAAAGTTGCCATTCACGCTAAAGAGATGCTGCCTTAAGATTGATAAAACGCCATAAAAAAACAACATTATGCCTAGTCCTATTGACTTGTCCCAACTCAATGACAACATTCCCATGCTGCTGCTACCTGTAAGGGTAGAAAGCAGATTCATGACAATCAAAAGCATTGCCCGCCATAGTGAGATTGACCAGGGTAATGGAGCCACCTATGTCACCGATAAGATTGAAGATAAAAAGGAACTTTGGGTCAGAATATTTCCAGATGACCTCGCTTATCATAGTCATGAAGAAAGCCTGACACCAGAAGAGGAAGCTGCTGGAAAACAGTTTTGGGAATCTTTGATGCAAATAACTGATTTTGAACAGATAGTTACCCAAATGATTCCCGAATGGCGGCCCTTAGTAAATAGCTATGGTCAGCAGCGAGCAGCTTGGATTGTGAGAACACTAACTCCAGAGAACTTTGGCAGCTCAACTGGGCCTCCTGTATTTCCTGCTATTCAGACGAAAGCTCAAAGCTGGACGACCACACCAGAATCCCATGTACTTCCTGACCGTTTTGTTGTCAGATTATATCGAAATGGAACGTATCGAGAAATAACAGGAAACCTTGTTCCCGACCCACTAACTGTCGGTTTTGTTTTATCTCAGGATAATGACGCCTATATAGAGCAAGATGGGACATTAAACTTTCCAGCAGAAATTCGTTGGTTAGTAGATTTTGAAGAAGCGGAAACCGTTGGGATGGGAATACGCATAAGTTTGGACGCAACCGAGGCAGCCGAGGGCTTTGATCGTTTGGTAGTTTTGGGGGTAAAAGCCAGTGTCAGTGCCAGTCAGGGGCAATCTCGCTTGGAAAGTTTATTTGATGGACATCATTACAGTCCAACTGGAATGGCCCTGTTACCTCAAGGGACACCAACCAATCAGAGTTCATCTCATCCATCTGGATATAGCCGAAAAGGAATTTCCCCAGAGGAATCATGGGCATTAGAGTCATTGGGGCCTGCATTTTCTCAAGAAACGGACCCTTTACTCCAATCAGATGGTCAAAAACTAGCAAATACATTGGGACTTGCTTCCCATATTTTTCATCACATACACCATAGTGATCGAAAGGATATTGCAGAAGGACTATTGATGAACAAGGCATTAAGTTCGGCTACAGTTGGTTTTTACCTGGAGTACATGCTGCATCCCTTGCTTTCTTCAACCGAAAAATCACAAACAAAGACCTTTTTTGAAGACTTTGTCTTGGGTAGAGGTACAATTCCTGCATTTCGAATTGGTAAACAACCTTATGGGATTTTACCAACTACGGCATTTTCGAAATGGGCCTATACGGATACCAATGAAGACTTTTATGATGATTTGTTTACAAATGTCTTGAGTAAGTTGGAAACGGTTTGGTCCCAAAAGGCAGCTGATGTTAAGCATATTGGGGGAATCACATCAGGAGCAGATACAGGAAAGGAGATATTAGAGATATTAGGTTTACATGGGGGGTCTGTGGAGCGATACCAGCGGGGTGCCCTGAGTAAATATTTGATGTGGAACCTGTTTAACTTTACCCAACAAACTACAGGAGCGAATTCGTCCACCACATCAGATCAAGTGCCTGGTTTTTCAGATAATCAGAGTAATATTGAGACTTGGTTCCAAACTAATGGGATTAGTTTTTCTCCAGAACCTTTTGGATTAAAGCTCTCCTTTTTCCCTAGACAAAAACTGCTGGATGGGCCTTTAATAGATGAACTTCCCCTTTCTGAAAAGAGAAATACCCGAAACTTCAAGGATATTACAAATACTGTTTTGAGAGCAGATAAGAATTATTTAGGCTGGCTTTCACATCCTTCTGTTGGGTTAACCGCATTGAAAACGGATAATTTTAATACGGGCAACTATTTAGGAACAATTGTAACTCCCCCAACTCCTCCGAGGGCTTTATTATATCTTTTGCTGAAACAATCTCTTATCGTAGAAGAGATCATTCATGGTCAGACAAGCACCCTAACTGATATGAAATCGGCTATGGCTGCTCTCAAAGATTTACCAACAGCTCGTTTAGCTAGATTACTCTTAGAACATCTTGATTGTACCACTTATAGATTGGATGCCTGGATGGGAGGATTAATTCAGCAACGTTTAGAAAAACAACGTACTGCGAATAGTTCGGGCATTTACCTGGGCGCTTTTTCCTGGCTCGAAGATGTTAGACCTGGGAATTTTCCTGGCATGGCTGTTGAAAATGTTTCAACAACAGCCAATTTTCAAATCTTGCCTCCTGGGGGACTTACCACAATTTTACAAGCCATTATTTATCCCTCACACGCTTTTACCTATTTGGGAAATGATGGGAATGCTTTACTACAAGAAAACCCAGAAACAAACAAAGTTGAAATCACTCCGCGACTTGATCCTGATAACCAAGGCTATATCCATGCGCCTTCATTATCTCATGCAGTGACTGCCGCGATCTTAAGAAGTGGATACCAAGGGTATAAAGGAGACGAAAAAACAGCGGATGATCATCCTTTGGCAGTAAATTTAAACTCCGAGCGAGTTCGTAGGGCATTGTATTATTTAGAGGGAGTGCAGCAAGGACAGCCTATTCCTGTTTTATTAGGTCATCAGTTTGAAAAGGTCTTGCTGGATACTCAACCAAATTTAATTAACCTATCTCCCTATGAATTACTCATTGAACTAAGAAAAAAATATCCCCTTATTTCTCGTAAAGTAGTTGAGCGAAATCATACAAATCCTGAAGACGATTTTGAATTGAGAAATGTCATAGATGGTTTGCAATTGCTGAATACCTGGGCGGATAATACAGTATATTGGGGTCAAGACATCTATGACTTAACAGATCCCTCAGAAGAAAGTGATAGCCTATTAATTGAATCTGTGATTCAAAAATTGGCAGATGATATGGATGCCATTGGCGACCTTGCATTAGTTGAAGGAATCTATCAGGCCATTCAAGGAAAATACGAACGCGCAGCGGCATTTTTAGAAGCAATTGCTGGAAAAGGGTTGCCACAGCATCCAGAGGTGGTAGATACCCCAAGACAGGACTATTTATTAACTCATCGGGTAGGTGCTGTCATGGATATTTCTGCTGCAAATAGTACTGCCTGGTCTGGAACAGCAACACCACGATCCGAGGCAGAACCTGTGCTAAATGCCTGGCTTGCCCAGTTTTTACCTGTACATGAATCTATTTGTTTTAAGGCTTCTTATTCGATGATAGAAGGCGATCCTGTAACTACAGATAAGTATGCCTTAAACGCCTTGGGAATTCAACCGATTGATTTTGTGTATTTGGTCGGAGGCCAAAAAGAGGCGGGAGACTCAACAGAATTAAGCCAAAGAATTTCAGACCATATCCGGATAATAAACCAATTGCCAGATGATAGGCCCATTTCCATTAGCTATATGGATACAGATGGTTTAAAACCTACTGATTACAGCATTTTTGAACTTCAACCCATTGCAGAAAATCTGGCAAAAGTTATCAGTCAAAGTAGGGCCTTAAATCCACTTGATTTTGTCTTATCTACAGATGCTGATGATGTCACACCCATTTATGATTTTGTAAGTTTAGAAACGTCTCTTTCAGATGCTTTAGGAGATAGCCAAACACCAGCCCCAGGAAGCCTGAGAGACTTATCACAACAAATCACATTGCTCCTGGCAAATATTGCTCCTGCTGTAGATACATATGATGCTACGACACTCTCAGCTATTTCAGACCTAAGAAACGAGTTGAAAAAACTTGCTAATTTTGGGGTCACAGAAGCATGGCCAGAATCGACTTCTGATAATTCTCAGCAGACAGTACAAAGCTTGGTGGATAAAGCTGCAAGTGCAATGGGGGTAGCCAATGATCGAATACTGACTGCTGATACGATTTGGAACAATCTTTCAACTGAAGCTCCTGTAAAAGCCACTCAATTGCATGATTTGGGCAAGGCGCTTTTCGGAGAACTGTTTCATGTCTTTCCTCCCTTTAAATTTGCCAATGTTACTGAGTTATCAGCCTCTTTTAATGATCCCGAATTATTAGATGAGGGAGGTGATTTTGCGGTGGAAGAATGGTTCCAGGGCCTCAGTAAAGTTCGGAAGCATATCCAATCCTTTTCTCAAATTGAGATGCTGTCTGAGGCTTGGGAAATGCCTGCAACAACTAATGGATGGGGTGTGGCTCAATTACCTATAATGGGAGATAATCAAGACCGGTGGTTAGGGATTAAGTTTCCAGAAAACTACCCCATTGCCGCAAATCCATTGTCATGGGTTTTACATAAATCGCCCTCCTTTTCAACTACTGATTTCCATGCTGGCTTTTTATTGGACGAGTGGGTAGAGAGAATTCCGCAAAAAGAGCTAACCACAGGCCTGGCAATGAATGTAGATCAGCCCAATAGTGAAGCCCCCCAAAGTTTATTGCTGGCAATAACCCCCGAGGAAACTGGACAATGGGAATGGGATGATCTCATGGACATTGTCAATGAAACATTGGATAGAGCCAAACAACGTGGCGTTGATCCTGAATTGCTTAAAACTACGGGAATTGCGCAGTTTTTACCTATGGTATTGGCCCCTGTGGGAGGAGAATCAACTAACCCTTCCCTGGATTTTGGGAAAAATCTTGTTGAGGTCGGACCTGGCCATTTTGGCCCTGTTAATCCTGGAAATGCTCTTGGTGCACCTACAACTCCTCCAGGACAAGAATGATAATTATCTCAAAAAAACACCCTTTTCATCATGGCTGAACAAAATCATAATACACCCAATCCGAATATTCCCTTTGAACTTTGGAATCGGTTAGAATCTCGTCCTCGCTCGAATGATTTTGAGCAAAGCTTGCGAGCTGAAATTCGCGATCCTTTATGGATGCTATCCAGACAATGGCAAATGGGAGAGTTTCAGGCGGAAGATACAGGCTCTGCAATTGTTACCAATGTAAGGCTAGCCCATACACAAATAGACCGCTATGTGCCTCAAGAATCTACTGACATTCAGTACTTGAATGATAGCCTGCCTTTAGAAGCACTTGTTGAGAGAATGCCTGTCTTGAATAGTGGTTTGTCCTATGAACAACTTAGCCTGAGAGCTGAAATGGGTAGGCATTGGTTGAAGCTACTAGATAAGCATGTTAATACAAAATCTCTTGCAGCGGTGAAGCAAGCTTATATAGAACATACTCATTTGCAGTTTGTAATGCCTGCATCAGGACAAGAAAACGCTACTTTTTTTAGTAATCAAAAATTATGGGCATTCATGGCAGCCTTAATCAAAGGCAATACACTTGATGGAGGCTATCTGTATGAATATATTAAAATTCGAACTCCTATAGATTTTATGATTAGCCTGAGTCCTTCTCAAACATTAATTTCAGAAGTGATGGCTGCTAGTGATGATTTTGTAGCCTGGTTTGAGCGTGTTTATGCTCAGTCTACAGAAGGTCAATCAGCTTGGGATGAAAAGAGGTTGGAGTATCGTTTTAGCACGGCCGCCTCACATACAGATGGTTCCTCAAGTATTTTACGGAGTAAGGAATATCATCATGGAAAATTAGATTGGTATGCCTTTGATCATGACAAAAATGATCCTATTTCTATCCCAAATCCAGATTTTGGTGGTAGTCAAGTGAATACAAGTCTTGAGCAAGAAGAACAATTCAGTTTTATCCCTACAGAAATTCAGTTTCCTGGTATGCCTAACGCCCGTTGGTGGGAAATGGAGGACCACAATGTAGATTTGGGAGGAATACAGGCCGAAACAACTGAGTTAGGCAAGATCCTCCTGGCAGAGTTTGCCCTTAATTACAGTAATGATTGGATGGTTATTCCTTATGAGGTTCCCGTAGGGAGTTTATCTGAAATCAAGGAAATCATTGTTACGGATGTCTTTGGTCAAAAGACCAAAATAGAAGCAGCTTCAACAGAGGCAAATAATGATTGGCAGGGTTGGGGTTTGTTTTACCTGAAAAACAAAGGCATTACACAAGATGAAGATTTGCGTCTATTTATCCCACCAGTCTTATCTGATTCACTTGAAAGTGAACCCGTAGAGCAAGTACTTTTTTTGAGGGATGAATTAGCTAACCAGGTTTGGGCAGTGGAGCAATCTGTTCCAGATGGGTTTGGAAATGGCGTAAGTGGCCATGAGCAAGCTCTGAATATTCAGACTTATCTTGAAAACTTGCTGGGAACCAATAGCCTGCTCAACCCACTTGAAAATGATGCCACCATCAGATATCAAATCGCTACAAGTGTCCTCGAAAACTGGATTCCTTTTATTCCTGTCAAAAAGAGTGGCATCGGAGATAGAGAAATTCAATTACAGCGTGCAGCGATGCCTCGTATCGTGGGCAATCAAGCTTATGGTAGAGTCCGACCTCGTACTTCACTGCTGAGGTTTGGCTTAGATGGAAATAATCCCCCTAGCGCACCTTACTATATACATGAAGAAGAAGTTCCCCGCTCTGGCGTACAACTTACGCAAAGCTGGCAGAGATGCCGCTGGCATAATGGAGAAATAATTACCTGGCTTGGACGTAAGAAGAAAATAGGTAAAGGAGAAGGAAGTAATGGATTAATTTTCGATCAGGTTGTTGAGAAGTAAGGTTTATTTTGTATTTTTTTAAGAAAATCATTGGCTATGATAAAGAGAATTTGTTCGCTCGTCTCATTTCTCATTCTATCTAATTTATTGATGGGACAATTAGTAATTAATGAAGTATTATATGATCCCTCTACTTTTATTGGAGAGGGAGATGCTAATAGGGATGGGGTGATTTCACAGCAGGATGATGAGTTTATAGAACTTTATAATACCACAAACCGGAATTTGGATATAAGTGGCTATAAAATATACAATAATGAAAACTGGGCTGTTAGACATCCCAACCATGAAGTTCCTGCAGGAACTATACTTCCGCCTGGAGGGGTGCTTGTCGTTTTTGGGGGTGGAACACCAACTGGTGATTTTGGAGGCGCAATTATTCAAACTGCAAGCTTTGGAGAATTGGATATGGGTCTCCATCAATATAGCGACAAAAAGGTAAAGTCTTATGCTAATCATGTCTCGATATCATCTGTCTGATGATGCATTTGTGGCCATAGCGACCAGGAGGTAAAATAGTCAATCCCTCAAACCGCTTTTTCTAGCTTCCTATACCAGTTTTCTTACCAATATCACTACCAGTCGCGCTACCAATAGCACTAGCAGTTTCCTTAGCAGTTGCTAGCAGTTGTCCTTACCATTTTACAGTCAAGGAGATTAGTAATTTTACTGATGCCGCTATCTGTTGGGTAAAAACTCTGACAGTGTGCCATACAGTTACTTGACTGTTCCTAACAGTCTTCCCAACAGTTATCTCTGGAGGTATGACTGTTCTTTGTATCCCTCCAAGCAACCCCATCTATATCCCTTCTCAGGTCCTCATTGCTCAAATGGTAGAAATTACCCACGAGAAATCTCAAGCTTCATAAAAGCCCTCAACGCTCCGAATTCATAAAAACTAAACTCTCCTTGAAAAATTTTCAATTGCCTTACAGCCTCTTTATGAGGCTTATTTTCCTGGTGTCTCCCCAATTTCCGAGACAGTTAGGTCAACAGTCAGCTCTTCCGAGACCAACTGTTAGGCAACAGTCTTGAAAAATTATCCAACTGTTCCTGTATTTTCAGGAACAGTTAGATAATTTGCTAGAACAGTTACAACGACAGTTGGATCAGCAAGAGCTATTTTAAGTATAGGACACCTCAAAAACTGCCCTCAATGGCCAAAAAACAGTTTTTCTGACTGTTGACTCTTTTTTACTAACAGTCAGATCGCATCAGTTAACTCAACTGTCACTACTGTTATACATCACTGTTAAAGAACAGGCACAGCGCAATAGTCGACTGTTGAACAAACTGTTAGGAACAGTCAAGCGACTGTTTGACCAACAGCCAATGGGACGAGTAAAATTACTAATCTGGGTCATCCTAAACTGGTAAGGACAACTGGTAGTGACTGGTAAAAAAACTGCTAAGGCAATTGGTAGTGCGACTGGTAGTGACATTGGTAAGGAAAATGGTATTGGAGGTCGTATAAGACCGTTTTACCAATTAGGAAAACGGGTACCTGAACTATAGGTAAGGTTAGTAGAGCTACTGACTCATTGCTTTTTTGACTCTTCGGACTGTATTGATGGCAACATGACAACGAGCAGCAACATCCCTTAACGATTTATTTGCCCGTAAATGCCTGACGACTTCAGGATATTTTGCTAATACCTTTGTATCATCTTCTATCGTTCCGATAGGTCTCCCTTTCTGTTTACCTTCAACCTCCCATGCTCGACGTTGTCCTGAAATGGTGCGTTCAACAATATTCTCTCTTTCAAGCCTGGCAAACTCTGCCAGTAAGGTCAACATGAACTGGGCCATTGAATTTACTTTACCTGCGGGAGTCAAAGTCTCCAAGTTGTAATTCTGAATGTAGACAGAGACGCTGCTTTTGGAAAGCTCCTCAATGGTCTCCAGTACTTCCCTTGTGTTTCTGCCGAGCCTGGAGACTTCACTTACTACCACTTTCTGAATCTGTCCTGTACGGGCTAATGTCATCAGTTTGTGCAAAACAGGTCGTTGACTATTCTTTGTAGTACCAGATATTTTTTCGGTCATCATTTCGGCTACTGTCCAACCTTGCGCCTGGCATAGCTCTGTGAGGTCATCTATCTGTCGGGATGTATCTTGATTTTGGGTAGATACCCGAACGAATATTGCAACATTTATCTTGGAAGCCATAGAAGATCGCTTATTGTATTAAGATAAATATGCGTTAATTAAGTTGATATATCAAAACAAATGGTCATATAAGCTGATACAGACTTTACTCCGTCAAGCTTCCCTTTTTGTCAGTTTTAAGTGGGTAAAAGGGAAAACTAAAGCGTAAGACTTTTTTTGATACAGCTTTCTGCTCCAAACATCCCCCACTTATGCCACTTATCAATGTGCTTCCTGAAAAGAAGATTCAAGCCTATGAGCAGCCTCGGTCCTACCTAACCAAAAGGGAGAATTTACCCACGCGTTTTATCATAACTACCTGTCTATCAGGGCACAATAATGATTCTTCTTTCCCAAAATCAGTCCGTATTTGAGGTATGACAACTAAACGTGTAAAATCCGCCAAACCCTCATTTTATGGCCCTGTTCCCCAAATTAAGGTTGTGATGTAAGGGGAATACTTCTCTTTATGACTCAGAATCATAGCTTACAAAGCGATTGATATGTTCGGTTCTGTAGGGCGCAAATGCCCTCGCGGGTCCAACCATGCATAACCAAGACCAGGCCGATTTTTCCAAAAAATCCAAAGATTCCAAAACGTCCAAAGCCCCGCACTTAATCCCCGATTTTGGCAAAATAGTTGTTTCATATTCTTGCAAAGACAAAATGTAACACTCGTTCTAATATCCAATAGACCTTAAAACATTTAATAGAAATAAAGAGCCAAATACAGGCTTTCCTGAGCTATCCCAAAGCGGCTAAAGGGAAGAACTGATCGCAGGTGATCAGTTCTCCCTTAACCCAAATTGCCATAAATATCTCATCATGAATCTTGCACAAGTATCTTCCAAAACTAAGGGTCCTGTCATCAGTGATCAGCTCCTGTTTAAGCTTTCCTATAAAAGGTTCTGCAAGCACTACAATCAGCACAATGCTCAATTTCCGATAGGCCCTTTTCCCAGGTCGCATCCTTATACATTGAAAGATGGAGACATGAAAACAGGGCTTTCCGCGCTCAAACAATGGACGAAGCAAGTCACTACTGACATGGCTTCCGGAAAAAAATGTATTACGAATGTTCTGCGGACCAATAACCTAAAACTTCGTCAAAGCTCAGATGGGCGCTATCGTGCAAAAAGCGGAACAGCCGGTCATTTGGCCAAACTTACCTATGCTGGCTTATTTTTAGGAGAACAAGAAACGGCAGATAGGCCACATGAACAGAAAGTGTATCGGCACAGAGATCTTGGGGGTAAAGGCTTTGGCTGGAGGCCTTATAAACGATTTAGGGGAACAATACATGACTATGAATTACTCCTTAACCCCAATCTCTTGCCTCTGGAGTTAATTCCTCCTGACATAACCTTTCTCGCTGTAACAACAGATTTCTCAACGCTGAACAAAAACTTTAGGAATGAATCCGATGAAATTATATCTGCCATTCAACACCAGAATATTGACAATATATCTATTTCTAAGAGCCAAATTTTGGCTCATTCTTTAGTAACTGATATTAATACTAAAAATAAATATATAAGCGAAAAAGAAGAGCATCATGTTCAGACCGCTTCCGAAGAGAAGAAGGATCTCGAGGAAGGAAGCCCTCCCAAAGCGGGCAATGGGGGAGAGGGGGGGCGTGCGGCCAAACTTCTTATAGAGGAAATGAATATGGCGGGAAAGGGAAACACAGGAGCAGACTTAGGCCTACAGGAAGCATTTATACATCATAGTGAAGGGGATAAAAAAGCCTATTATGCCCATTCGCTAATGGAATATTATACAAAAAGGCTCGCTCAGGCAATGGGAAATAAGTATGTTAACTCCCAAATGGAAAAAGGATACCAGAATGCCCTGAAGCTTCTTAATAGTACCTCAGAAGAAAATTTAGACGCTTTTTTTGAACGCATGTCCCACACTATTCTCCATATAGAAAAAGGGATGAAGTCAAACCCACTCGCCTATGTGGTAGGCCCAGCTCGTTTTTTTGACCCGGAAGAAAAATATGGCATTCTTCATTATGAAAAAAACTGGCTGCAAACATATGAGCATCGAGGAAAGGAGTTTAAGGATATAGAAGAAATTAGAACCAGAAAGCAGCAAGCACAAATGATGTCTGAGGCTGAACTAGCAGATAAGGATAAACGATTTTATTACCTCGCGTTTCGATTCAGGCAAAATCTGATAGAAATTCACAAAGATGATCCGCGCCTACACAAGGCCAATCTAATTAATTGGGAACGAGACTTAAGGATGATGGTATCGAAAGAAAGTATCCCTATTGCTGAGCTTTTATCAGTAATGGAATGGCTACTAAAAAGCCCAAAATTGAATGCCGGTTGGTGGCGGAACAAATACCACATAAACGGAATCAAATCTCCAGGGAGCCTCCGGAGAAACTATGCCCAAATTAAAAAAGGGTATCTATCCGATGAAGAGTATGATAGCAAAACTGCTCAGGCCATTCCTTCAAAAATACAACAACCCAAGCAAATCCCCCTTAAACAAGCAGGCCCAAAACAAATTCCTCGTAAGGCGATACCGCCTAAACGTATTCCTCGATAGGATGAAACGAACAAGAAAGCATCTTTTCTGTCAGGGGGTTGAATACGTATCCTGTGGCCAGCTATGTGTTAGAAAAATTAAATCATTTTTCCCCCGGCAATCGCAAAAAAGGTCATCCAAAGCCAAAAGGGAGAATTTGCCCACGGTTCAATCTATGTCCAGGGCTTCCAGCATTGCAGCCGTCTCTTTTGCATGTGTTGCAAGTACGGCTCTCTCTTGCTTCAGCTCCTTTGCCGTCCAGGCGGCGCGGCCGTCGAGCCTTTCGTATAGGTCAGCGCTTCTCATATCTGCTTTGTATGCCAGGTCTACAACATTCAAAAGCTTGAGCATATCAATTTGCTTTTTCATTGTCGGTTTCCAGTTAGTCAATATCTCCAGGCGGGCGAAGCTTCTTTACTCCGCTATCCTCTCCTAATACTACAAGCTGGTATTGAGCAATAACGCGAAGCTTCAAAAGCCGATCCTCAGCGGATATTCTTTCCCGTATCATTTCGCTGTTAATCGCTTGCAAGTTGTTGAGAATCGTCAGCTCCAGGGCGGTTGCATTGTCGCGTAGGTTCCCCTTTTCATCAGGGTTATTGTCTTTCCATTCCTGCGCGGTCATTCCGAAAACGGCAATGTTAAACATATCCGCCTCATTGGCATAAATACCAAATACTTTGTATTTGCCTTCCCAGCCTTTAGGAACGAGAAAACGGCGGACGGTTTCGGTGTGCAGTCGGTAATTGATTTTCGTAAGCTCTCTTTTCAAATCCCAGTTTAAGCCTAAGCGGCGCTGCTCATCTATTTTTAGGCGCTGATACTCTTTTATCAAATGAAACTTAAATTCAGGGCTTAACCAACTGGCAAACTCAAATGCTATATCTCTATGGGCGTAGGTTCCACCATATCTCCCAGCGCGGGCCTGCACTCCTACTGCGTTGGTTTGACTTACCCACTCTTTTATTGAAAGCGTGAAATCATTGAGGCTTATATTCTGCCTAATCACATCCAAAAGGGTGTGATTAAAAAAGGGGTTGTATTCATCCTCCCACAAAATGAGATATTCTAAAGTATTGCGGTTTCGCATCCATCTCTGAATAATTATTTCAGGGCGGTCGCTCCTACTCTTTGCCATATCTGTGAGGCTCAAATACTCCTCATTCTCGATATACTGAACTTTTACAGATACATCTTTTACTTTGAGCGTGTCTTTCTTTTTTGCCATAACTATGTGATCAGGGGTAAGATAAAAAAGCCCTGAATTACGCCAGGGCGGTAAGTGAGATTTTTTCGAAAATGGGCATTTTTGCCCATAGCTACCAAAGGGTAAAATTACCAAATATCTGGCGGGTTAATCCGCCAACTCTGTCAGGGTGTTTCGCCTATAATCTTTTATTACCACCGAAACTAAAGGAAGGAAGGATGACAGGCGAGTAAGGCGCTGGTATATCTTTCACTCCGACCTGGTGGCATGGATCAAAGCGAAATAGCGAGAAAAAGGGAATGCTAATATCCTTTACTCAATCAAGTAAATATTTTTACCACTGAATATCAGCCACTTATAGTAAAAGTCGTAAGATGTCCTACGCTGGAACTGTTCCTTTTGACAAGTTGTCGCCATGGGTAACGGCCAGGCTGTCCCTATCCTAATCTATTTGGGATTAGGATATTTATTTCATACTCAAAATAAATTAATTATGAAGTACACAAATTATGGTGAAGCCTTTATGTATGAAGTGCTCATTCGTCGCGCACACAAATGTAAAAGAGGGGCACGACATGGCGCTGACGTTTGCTACATGAAAAATCTGATGGATGCTGAAAAGGGTTCAAGCCACGTTCGGCACCTTGGTTCGTTTCAAAAGCAATTTCTTTCAGTCCAGGGTTATCTGATAAAAGCATTGGATAAATTTCTGAGCAAGAAACTCTCAATAGAAGAGAGGGCAAGACTGACTCAGCTAAGGAACAGGACCGAAAAAGCATTCTCCTCTCAGCAACTACTCGATGTAGTC
Organism: Bacteroidia bacterium; assembly: GCA_030427285.1. Classification (GTDB taxonomy): domain Bacteria; phylum Bacteroidota; class Bacteroidia; order Flavobacteriales; family Schleiferiaceae; genus Owenweeksia. The sequence continues at coordinate 18,385 of JAUHWX010000004.1, read as the reverse complement.
AACGATGGGCTGGATGTGACAGAAAGATTTATAGGATAGCTATCGAAAACTCAGCCAGAAGCTCGTTGAGCTTCTGGCATTAAAAACGCGGTTGCCTTCAGGAGCAACCGCACAAACAAGTGAAGAAAAAGTCTCTTATTGATTTTCTACAATCGAAAATCAAATACTTGTTCTAACCAGACCGAGAACCAAAATTCAAATAGCGCTTTGATGAAAAGCTTAACTACAGACCTGACAATGAATGATTTGAGACTTTTGCCTCTTTTTGTTTTTGGCTTGCTGAGTTTGCGAAGCCTTTGGCGCTTGGCCATGGTTGCATTGTGGTAAATATTTTGGCCCTCTTGAGACCCGTCTGTCAAAGGTCAATACTTGAAGGTTCACAGTTCCCATTGGAGAAATGAGAAACAGACAATGGCTTTAACGATACCAATTGCGCAAAAGTTAATACACCACATACAGAGCGTCGGATTCTGTGAGGATGTCAGGCGGTTAGCTCAATCTATGTCCAGGGCTTCCAGCATAGCAGCCGTCTCTTTCGCATGCTTGGCAAGTACAGCTCTCACCTGCTTTAGCTCCCTTGCAGTCCATGCGGCGCGGCCGTCGAGTTTTTCGTACAGGTCAGAACTTCTCATGTCTGCATCGTATGCCAGGTCGATGACATTCAAAAGCCTGGGTAAATCAATTTTCTTTTTCATCATCTGTTTTGCTTTTACCCTTCAGGCGTTTTAAAAAATTCTGCTTACTCACTACCTTCTTTCCGGTTTCGGCTTCCAGTTCCCGCCGGGCGTTTCCTGCTATTCGTCCTCCGATCTGTGCGGCTTCCTGGTTGCCGGCAAAACCTTTGGCGTCCTTCTCTCTTGCTATGTCAATTGTTGAGGCTTCAGCCAGGATATTGATAGCAATCTCGGTTAGCGTCATGTGATCTCTCAAATTCTGGCCTTTCAATTCCTTATGCTCTTTATGCTCCTTTACTGTTGTATATATTAACCGAAAAGTGCGGAAGACCCCATTTGGATTAATACAAACAACGGGTGACCGCTCATGTATGGGCTTGTGAAACGCCTTGGAGGAAGGATAAGGGAATTCCTGAAAAACATCAAGGTTTTTTAAACAAAAAAAGGGGCTTGATTCATCAGCCCCCTTCCCTACCTGTTTACCTAATGTACCAGCAGATTACCAATTTCTGTAAGAACTTGCGCTAATAGTTAAATCTTCAATTGGAGCATTAGGTGCATCTCTTTTGACTGCATCAATACCGTCATTTCTTGAATACTGGGAGTTGTACATTTCACTTATACCAAGAGCTTCACCATTTCTGGCATTCAATATAAAATAGTATTGACCATTAATAGCTGTTTTTCGATCGTACCTACTGTCATAAGGTGCATTAGTCTTTACTGAAGAAATGCCATTTTGACAATTTTGCTTTGTGGTGTAACCTTCAGAGCTGCGTAGAATGGGTTCTCCATTTTTTGCTTTTAGCAAAAAGCGGTACTCTCCTGCATTGTCTTTTGAAATCTGAAATTTTGGATTTTCCATAACTTTGTTAATAGTTAAAATTTAATGTTTATTGGGAGCAACGTGCGCCCTTCACTCTCCTATTAACTGAGTTCTATTTTTTTACCCCGGAGTAATTTTTTCTTTTTCAGTTAATAGATGAATACAAGAGCTTTTGTAATTATTATTGTCATGACGAGAAAGGAAAAATCGCTTAAAAAACTAACAGAAGTACCAGATGAAGAGTGGCAGATAGCAATGTTGAAGTGCCAAAAATTGATAAATTGGAGAATAAAAGGCCGCACACGTTATGGGTGTCACTCCGAAAAGAGACTAGGCATGCCAGTTTTTGACTATTACTTTCATGGGGCAATAGAGAAGCTATATGATGGTGTTTGGGAATGGAAAGATCAATATTCTTTGGCAAAACAACTACACCGAATCATTGGTAGTATGATTTCTGATGAAGTACGGAAATATAAAGTTGAGCAAAAGAAACCCGAAAAAAATCATCAAATTGTTCCTTTTGATGAGCAAGTTCATTCAATTGGAGAAGAACTTGATGAATTTTTAACAGCGGAAGAAAAAGAGAATATATCAGATCGACAATTGGAACTGATTGAAAAGGCGATTGAAGGGGATCCAAATATGGAGTCAGTTTATTTGCTGAAACTAGAGGGAAAAAGTTCAAAGGAAATTTGTGAAGAGTTGGGCTGGGAAAGGAAAAAATTTTATCGGGTAAATGCACAGATGTGCGAACAAGTAAAAATTTTGTTAATGAACTTGAAAAACGGAAATCAAGATGAATAACTCAGAAATAATAAAGCAAATCAATGAGCTTTTTGAAGAGTCTATTCTAAATCTTCCAGATGAGGATATTCTAAAAGAAATAGAGAGTAACTCAGAAATAGATTTTAAAAGACATTTGAAGCACATAAAGAAGCTGAATACACAGGCAAAAGCAAATTTGCAAAGAAGCACTTCTGAAAAAGCAAAGGAAATATTAAATGATTTAATCAATCAGTTTGGTAAAAGTGAATTATTAAGCCGCTTGCTGAAGCAACCCAAGTATCAAGAGTTAAATCTGCAATTTTTTAGTAAACATGAAGGTATTTCAAATTTTGATCGGGGATCAACACTTATTGACAGAAAATTGATGGAGTTAATAAGAGAACTTAAAGAAGAAATTGAGGATGAAGAAGATACCAACTAGCCGTGCTACAGCTGCAGCAGTAAGAGTTTTAGACGATTGTGGATTGCTCGATGACCCTCTAGAATTGCCAATAGAGGATATTATTTTGGCCAGAGGGGTTATGGAGATTCAAAAAAAAAGAATAGATGGAGCCCAGGGGAGAATTATATTTAGCCAAGGAGATGCCATCATTTCATACAACGAGAATATTACTCATGAAGGTAAGAGGCGCTTTGTAATTGCCCATGAACTAGGTCATTATGAGTTGCATAATGGATTACTTTCGGAAATCCATACAGACGATAAAAAATCATTAAGCGAATGGTATGCAACAGGAAAGCATGAAAAAGAAGCTAACCTTTTTGCAGCTGAATTTTTGATGCCTTCTCACCTTTATATGGAAAAAACTGACCGACGACAATTCAGCATGGATTTGATGAAGGAAGTTGGAAATTCCTTTAATGTATCAATTACAGCAGCATTACTCAGGTATAGAATTTTGGGCGATTTTCCCATTGGAATTGTTTTTTCCTCACGAGGAAAAGTGAAGTGGAAAACTTTTTCAGATGATTTTTGCTTAAAATATATTCCCTATGATATGGATGTCCCCGTTAACAGTATCGCGAAGGATTTTTACAATGGAAAAAGATTACCGGAAGAACCTGAGCAAATAGAAGCAATGGACTGGTTTGAAGATGATAGGGATGTCCTAGAATATGAGGGTGTCAATTTTTATGAACAATGTATTCAGATTGGTAACGATAGTGTCCTCAGTTGTATTTGGAACGATTAAGTCGGAGTAGAAAACAATAAACATTGTGGAAGGGCTTTCGGAAGTATTATAAATTTTCATATTTTTGTATCGTACTATACAATATTTATGAAACCAACACTCCCCACCCCTACCCTTCAGCAATTCAAAGCTTTCGAAGACGCATACGTCTACTTCAACCAGACCCTATTCGGAGGCGCCCTTCCAGGAGTGATCCTAAACCTCAGCCGCAAAAGCAAAGCCATGGGCTTTGTAGCACCCTTCCGTTGGCGCAAAGCAGATCAACAGCCTGGTACCAAAGGAACAGTCCATGAGTTGTCGATCAATCCTGAAATCTTGTGTATGGGGCTGATCGAAGTGTATAGCACCTTGGTACATGAGCAATGCCACATCTGGCAACATGAACACAGCAAACCATCCCGTGCTGGCTACCACAATAAAGAATGGGCCAATAAAATGGAAGCAGTTGGGTTGATCCCTTCTACGACAGGGCGACCAGGTGGCAAGAAGACAGGGCAGAATATGAGTGATTACCCTGCGGAGAAGGGAAAGTTTTTGGAGGCATTAGAAGCTATGCCTGATAGTTATAAGCTGCCCTTTGTCTCGATAGAGGGGGATTATCTCTCCGCTATGCTATCTGCCATAAGAGAGGACGCTGAGGGGCGACCAGAGGCGGCGCAACTCCCCCGCCCTTCCGGCAATAAGCGGAATAAGGTCAAATACACCTGTTCTTGCGGAACCAATGTATGGGGCAAACCAGACCTGCATATCGTATGTGGGGATTGTAAAGAGGCTTTTGAGGTAATAAGCTCTTAAAGTAGAACTACCATAAAGTAAAAAATAACGAAATCGTCATTTCGTTAAATCTTTATTTCGCTAATTCTTTATACAGTTTCCCAATAAATTCATAGTTTTGACCTATGGCAAAGAAGAAGAAAAATACACTTTTTGTTCAGGAAACGCTTGTTTCATGGAAGAAAATAGATGAGCAAAACTATATCAGTTTAACTGATATGGCGAGGAAGTTTAATGAGCGGCCAGAAGTTCCCATCCAGAGTTGGATGAAGAATGCTTCTACCATGAAATTCCTTGAGCTATGGGAGCGCTTGCACAACGCTAATTTTAAACACTACCAAATGGCAGTGATTAGAGAAGAGCTTGCGGACAATGGCCGTTTTATCTCGGCTCAGAAATGGATTGAGAGGACGGGAGCCGTGGGTATTATCTCTAAAAGAGGGCGTTATGGGGGGACATATGGGCATGAGGATATTGCCTTCGAATTTGCCTCCTGGCTGAGTGCGGAGTTTAAACTCTACTTAATCATGGAGTTTAAGCGCTTGAAGCAGGATGAAGCGGAACGCAAGGAATTGGAGTGGAATGTACAGCGTTTTATCACAAAGCGTAACTATGCGCTCCAGCAAGAAGCTGTGAAGCAAGTTCTTCTTCCCCAGTCAAGTTATGAGAATGATGAGCAGTGGTTGGAGTATGCCAGCGAAGCCGATGTTCTGAATCGTGCGCTGTTTGGCATGACGGCGAAGCAATGGCGGGATTCACATCCGGAAGAAGTCAAGCAGGGTGAAAACATCCGTGACTATGCTACTAATATTCAGTTGTTGGTGCTATCGAACCTGGAGGCGATCAATTCTGAATTGATCCGAGATGTACTATCCAAAGATGAGCGTTATTTGCGCCTTCAAGAGGCGGCTTTATTTCAGCTTGGTATTTTTTATAGAGATCAGCAGTTGATTGACAAGAAGTTGAAGAGTTGATTTCGCCTTGTAAAATATCACCCTAAATTAATACGCTTGAAAATTAAATCTAAGAACCTGCTTTTTAGTATTTTATCAGAATATTTAGCATTTTTTAGCTCTTTGAACACTTCATATATATCTACGTCTTCTATATCTCCTTTGAAAATACCATATTCAATATCATTATAGTGTAAAGCTATAAAGATGGAAAACATCCAGCTTTTGTAGTTACCAGTTTCTAGATTGAATTTAAGTTTTCTTTTTGACCATATGTATAATTCTTCATGGCTGATATCATCTTCGTCGTCGTTTTCTAAAACAGGAATATATATGGCACCAAAGTCATATTGTTGATTTATTTGGAACAAATAACTCCACTGCTCTATTTCATCAACACCAGCTAATACTATTGGCTTGTTATTGTTTTTATTGATCTCATCAGCACAAATTAGTTTAGTAATAGCCATTGTCAATAATGGCCTGAGAATGTCTATCATCGGTTTTTCTTTCTTTTTTTCTTGGATTTCTTTGGGATAGTCTTTCAGGTTGAGTTTCAACAGCTTTTGCGAACTCATTCTTGATGACAAATCAATGAAACTATTTAGTACAGATTCTTGGTTAAAAAATCCACTTTGAATGTTTTTTGAGAAATAGTCATTTAGGAAAGAAAATTTAATTGCTTCAAGGTTTATTTTCCTCAATTCACAATACTTAATTATTTCTTTTTTAAACCCATTAACAATATTGGGATTGGAAACGTCCTTCGAGCCACAATTTGTAATTAGAATATGGGCCTTCCAATCCAAATTGTTAATCAAAAACTTTATTACTTCTAATTGAGCTTTGTGAATTAAGTTGACTCTTTGCCTTGGAACAACAGGGTACACGATTGTATTTTTTTTGTCTTTGTCAAAGCATGATCCATTAAGGTTTGCTAGATCGAAATCCAGTTTCTGAAAATGAGTTTCTATTTTTTCACCAAAAGAAACTTTGGCTTGTTTGTGCTTTCTTTTTTTTCGAGTAGGTTTTCTTGGGTGGAGTATAGGGGCATTTTGAGTTTCTATTTTTTCAAACTGATCAATTTGGTGAAGTCTATGCAGTAATTTAGCAAATTCTTCTTTGTATTTAGAATCATCTGAAAAATCAAAATAAGCTATGGAATCTAAATGATTCGGTATTGATTCTTTTCTGTTTTTAGATTTTTTGATGGGAACAATCTTATTCCTAAGCATCTCGTTTAAAATCATTCTAGATGTCAATATCTTTTCAGAACCTACCCCACCTATGTTATTGTTTGCTTTTCTTGTATATTCTTTTGTTAGAATTGGTATGATAAAATCTGAGTTGTAGAAACTATCGATCATCATGTTTGCCAGGTCTACGGTTGTTGTTTGGGTCTCAAACATATCCCAAGTTGCTTCAATTCCATTTTCTCTCAAATCAGAAACAAAATCATGAATCCAATTTTGATCTACTTCAGGATCATTCCAAGAGTAACTAATAAATAGAGTTGGTTTTGGCTTTTTCATTGCATTCAATGTTTAAATATCTCATCAAATGCCCAGAGTGGTTGATAAATTTCTTTAAAGACTTTGATGATGGGGAATAAGGATTTTCCGAATCTATCAAAATTTTTCCTTTACTTTCATTTCCTTCTGTAAAAAACTTCCCTTCTGGAGATACTAATATTACTGAGTTTCGATTAGCCGTTCTGTTTTCTGTAAATTTTATGCTCATAGAGTTTCCCCAGACACTAAAACTTCTAAATTTTAACTGTTGGATAAGTCCCAAATAATCATGGTTTTTGCCTTGAGAACCTTGGAATATTTTATATTCACTTTTAATAATTTTTTCAGAAGGTCTTTGAAGGAGCTGGATTCGCCATACTTTTACCCCCAATTTATTCAGGTAGTCTCCTAACTCGATTATATAATCATAATTTAAAGGGGTTAGAACTGTTTGTACAATCAGAGGTATTTCTTTGTCCAAAGTTAATTTTATTGCTGCTAGTTCTCTGGAGATATCTTTTCTTTTTCGTTGATGCTTTAGATTTTTTAAAGGTCTTTGGGTATTATTAATTGTCCAGTCAATAGAATCTAAAGAGATTCGAACACCAACATTATTTTCTTTGCAAATTTCTGCAATTTTGTCTGAGAATGTATAGCCACTTGTATCCAAAAGAACCCCTGTTTTTCCTTTAAGGAGTTTAATTGCAGTAATAAGATGGGGACTTACCAATGGATCGCCTCCTGTTAAAACAACAACTAGTGGATTTAAGGTTAGAATATTTTGAGCGATTTTTATTATGTCATTTTGAGTTGGATTTTCTACATTTTTTCTCATTAAATCTTCTGCATAACAGTAGGTGCAGTTTAGAGGACATGATCCAGTTAAAAGCCAATTAATTGTAAGAGGAAAATTTGGGATATCATTTTTCCATTTTTCTGAAGAAGGCAAAATTTGGCTAATAGATAGATCGCTATCCTCAATCGGGATATGCCAACCTGCTCCTATTGTTTTTTCATAAATGAGTTCCACATAACCTCTTCCTTTGTTTAATATCCAGTTTTTTATTTGTTGAGATTCTGACTGGTGAATATGGTAAATTAAACTTGTGTAACCATTATATATGTACAGTCCTCGAGTACTTTCTCTGAGACAAATATTTATATTACCCATATACTATTTGGGGATTAATTGATTGTATTTTTTTCATTGGTTGCCCTTTTATAAAGGAACCAATATGGAGTGGATTCAATTTAATATTTTTGCCTGTGAATTGCCCGTTTTGTCATAAATTATGATGAAGTATGGTTCTCATTTGAAGGGTTGTTACTGCTTAAATTTATTTCAAAGGGCGCATTTCCTTTGTTACAAATGATTGCTTTTGTTGGAATTCCTCTGCAAAACCTCGTTCAACAGAGCGCTTAGATTTTCCCTGAAATCTTTTAGAAGCAATATATATGAAGCGTTTTGTCATAATTCGCTAAATAACGATTTCGCTAAATAACGAAATCGTTATTTAGCTATGCTATCCTTTATATATTGAAGGATAGCCTCATTAATAACCTCATTGCGATTCTGCTCATGCCTAAGTGCATATACTTCCAATTCTATTCTCGTCTTTTTAGGGAGAAGAATATTTATCCTTTCGGCCTCGTCTTCAGGGCTAAAAGCCTTCTTACGTCCTGGTTTTTTTTCGTCCATGGGCTAAAAATACACATATAACAAAAAAGTGTTTAAGTGTTTTTAATATAAACACCTAGGTGTTTATATGTTTTGCGTGTTTTTTTGTTACTTTTGATAAATAGCCCAATGCTGTGAACACTGGGCCGTAACCGTAACGCACTGAAATACAGATTGTTACGGTTTAAAGCTAGTTCTTTTACTTGTATTAAGCAATTACTGTAACCGTATAACCGTAATCCACTAAAAATTAGATTGTTATGATTAATCAACTCAAAATCATTTGGTATGGGTTGGGTGGGGCTTTTGCTGGCTACCATCCTGTCGAGACAAAACTCTGGATTTACATCTCTGGAGTATTATTTAACATTGCCCTGCTGGTCATGAACAGCTTTATCTCTTTCTCATTTGATAGAGATACACTTTGGCAGGCTAGTGTAGGTCTGGATCCAACCATTTCATTTCGCTTAGCATTACTCTCCACTACCCTACTCGCTTTTGTTGCGCTCCATTTCATTTCTTATTTGGGCTTTTTGGCATCTGCCAAGGTCCATAGGCAGGAAAGCCTATTAGTCGGTGTAACGCGCTGGAGTGTCTTTTTTACGGTGCTGGCCGTAATGGCAGTCCTGGCGATGGAGATATATCGCAATTATCATGGCTCAGAAGATATCGCTGCCAGTAATACGCGCAGCCATATAGCTGATCCTACAGCAACACTGGATGATAAGTATAAAGCTCAAGAAGATAGCTTAAGAGGCGATTATAAGGTCCGTATAGGCATCCTACAAGAAGAAATAGATCTGATCAACCATTGGACAGGTAAATCGCACTCATGCACGCGTACAGGCTGTCCTACGAAGAAGCAGGGCAAAGGAACTGTAGGTGCGCATTGGAAAGGAACCTTGACCAGTTTTGGCTCAGAGACGCTTGAAAGCCTGAGAGCCAGGTTCAGCAATCTGGAAACCATGCAAGCGCAGGATATCGCTATTGTAAAAGATCGAAAGGATCAGGTGATGACTGCTTCCCTTGCAGTTTTTGCAAATGACGTAAAACGTTATAAGAACGAATTACAATTAAAGAACAGGACCTTTAAAGGTTTTGTCTTTATCGCCTTTCCGGCGGCTTTTGTGATCGCTTTTCTGTTATCAAATGTCACGTTTATGGGTGTCGAGTATCTGTATGAAACCGAAAAGCTTCAACGGCCATCTGTAACGGTTACTCCCAATGGCTCCTTATTAAGTGTCAACGGATCTGCCGTTACCGTTAATACGCTTACGCCTAATCGTAACACCAAGCCGTTGACAGATGATCTCGCTGGACAACGGTTTGCCGATCGTAAATGCGCCAACTGCGGAACGGATATCAGCAATAAACGGAAGGATGCTAAAACCTGTTCTGACTATTGCAGGATTGCATATAACGAATGGAAGAAAGGGTATTCGGTTGCAGGAATTATACAGCATCGAAAGCGTTCAGGATAATCGCGGTATACGATTGTGCCATTTAAGCATCAGAGATGAATAATTTTGATAACGAAATGGCGATTTCGTTAAATAACGATTTCGTTATTTCGTTATAACTCTTATCTTTACAAAAAACGGATAAACAAATGGCCATAAAAATAGCAGTCTTATCTCAAAAAGGTGGTGTCGGTAAATCAACACTAGCCAGATGCATTGCAGTAGAATACGCCAGTCATAACTGGAGCGTCAAAATTGCTGATATGGACTTGAAACAGCGGACCGTCACAGCCTGGAATGCAATGCGCATGGAGAGGGGTTTTGAGCCCTCTATAGAAGTTCAAGGTTTTGCTAATGTAAAGGATGCTTTAAAGCAGGAAAGCAATTACGATCTGATCGTGTTTGATGGAGCGGGTCAGGCAGATATTCAAACACTGAATATTGCAGAAGCAAGTGACTTCATCATTTTGCCAACAGGCGTTTCAACAGATGATTTGGTCCCTCAAATTAAGTTGGCTCATGAATTCATCAAGAAAGGGATTGAAAGGAAGCGGATAGGCTTTTCTCTGAGTAGGGTAGGGAGCAGCGAAAGAGAACTTTCTGATGCAAAAGAATACATTGAGGTTGCTGGTTATCGCTTTTTAGGACGGATTGATGAAAAGACATCTATTACCCAAGCTCATGATATAGGAAAAGCTGCAAATGAGACAAAATACTCAACCGTCAATCATGTTGTGGATGAGGTCCTGCAAGGAGTGATTGACAGCATTGAGTCATTAGATAATAAAATTGAGGCAGCGTAAAATGGCAGTTATGGCAAAATTAAATACGAAAAAACCGACAAGCAGAAAAGGCTTACCACCAACCATTGAAGAGGCTAGTAATAACCTTGAAGTTTCAAGGCCGGAGGAAGTACTCTTGAAAGCCTTAAACTTTAAGGTGGCTACCGATTTTAAAACAGAATTTAAAACGTATGCATCGAGTAGGGGCATATCCATGGTGGATTTGCTTTACAAGATGTTTGATGAATATAAGAATAACGAAATCGTTAAATAACGAAATAACGAAATGTAGATTTTGCAAATGGACAATTGTTGAAACCTGTTTAGATAATTGCAGAATCATGTATAATGGATGCGGAGAAGGAGATTCAGTAGCAGGTGAATGCGCAGGTAATTTTTTTTCAAAAAGACTTGTATTAAACATCACCTTGTTGTAGTATTGGTGATACTTATCAATTAACAGGTACAATTATGACCAGAAAATCATCTTCACAAAATCCTGACGGTTACAAAGTAACAGTGGGAAATGCGCTGATTGAAGCCAATTATCCAGAGAAGCTTACTGCCAGGGCGCACAAAGTCGCACGCTTGCTTATGTCTCAGGTTAAGCCAGATGATACAAATTTGGGACTTTACCGAATGGATATCGACTGGATCAAAAGCTATCTGGGGTACCATGACGGCAAAAAGTGGGGGCGCTTCCTGACAGATTTAGAAGATATTGCAAGGCGTCTCAACCATAATCCCCTCCATATTCAGATCAATAAGCAAAAATACACCAAAGCATTTTTTATTTCTTCATATACCATAGATCTGGCAGAGCGCACGGTCGAGTTTGAGATTTCCCAAAAACTTAAACCCTACCTTATTGAGCTAAGAAGCGAGTTTACCAGCTACTTACTTAGCAATATTCCCCGCCTGAAAAGTGGTTACTCTATCAGGATGTATGAGCTTTTAAGCCAGTACCGGCGAATAGGCAAAAGGACTTTTGAAGTAGAAGATCTCAAGCTCAAAATGGGGTGTGATTATCCCCTGTATGGCCATTTCAAAAGTAAAGCGCTTAAGAAATCATCCGAAGACCTGATTAAGCACACAGATTTGAGGTTTGAAATGGAAGAACATAAGGTAGGGCGAAAAGTAGAGTCGCTCACATTCCATATTTTTCCGAACGTCCCTAAAGAACCCGCTGAAATATCTGATCAACTTAACTTACTGGAGCTTTCGCCCTTAAAAGATGAACTTCCTCTTATCGTTGTTCAATTGATAGATATGGGAATTCCCTCAGATACGGCAAGGCGGTTTTTCCAAAAAGGATTTAGGCTAATAGAAGATCCAGAAAAGCGGGCTATTGCCCAGGAGAGGGTAGGGTCTGTATCCCTTTATTTTGAAGAAAAATTTTTGCTGATGAATAAAAAGCGGAAGACCATTACAAGCCCAACAGGCTTTCTCATTCGTGCTCTCCAGGAAGATTGGACTGATAAAGGAACCACTATGCAGTTGAAGCATAAGGTAGTTGCCCAAAAAGAGCAAGAGCAAGATCGCAAAAACCAGGAGGCGGCAATGGCCAGAAAAGAAATATGCCAGGGTATTGTCCAAGAGCAGCCTGAGATTCTTCAAGGAGTCCTTGAAAGTGCTTTAAACGAGATGGGAAATCTTGGGGGGCAATTTGCAAAAGGAAAAAGCCCAGAAGCATTATTTGAGGAAGGTGGATTTGTCGCAACTTTCATGGAAAGTGAAATAGAAAGACGCTATCCAGATCGGTTTCGTATGGTCAGCACCCAGAACTCAGAAGGTGATAACTAATCCTGCATGAAAGTGCTGATACTCAAAGGGTGATAATAGATTTCATGTAATCATTGCCCAGAGGGCTGTATAGCCACTTTTTGATTTATAATATGGCCTCCCTCAAAAGGTGATAGTTAATTATGTATTAAAGCACTGATACTCAAAAGGTGATAATAAAATCCATGTAAAAAGGTTTAAATCGCTTCAGGAAGCCATTCATGAGGGCTAAAATAGCCTCCCTTAAAAGGTGATAATATCCCCTCAAAAGGTGACTTTAAAAGGCTTTATCACCCTCAAAAGGTGATAAACAACCCTCAAAAGGTGATATATGCCCACCGCAATTCGTTAACAATCAATGAGTTATGCTGCCTGAAAACAAGTCTTAAAATATGTTATAAAAGAATTAAAACAACAACAGTCCAAAATCTCCCTCAAAAGGTGATATTTAAGCAACTTAAGGCTACTGCTTAAAAGGATTGCGCTACGCGCAGACTCTAATCATTGGGGGCTTTGCCCCCAAACCCCCAAGGTTTTCTGAGGAACCTCAGCAAAAGCAATCCTCAAAAGAGGATAAACGGCCAAGTACGAATTAGTTCGTAATATGGTGTTATTTGTAGCCATCAGAATAGATATTTCCTTGCACACAATGCATGCATGTAGTATCTTTAAGATGTTACCTGAAACGGACGCAGGCTCTGCTGAGGAGCAACCTGCCAGGGACAAGGTAGCCAGCGGAAGCAATAGCTTTCTGACTTTGGCAACTAGTCATAAAAATAAGTTGCGGAAGGGTAGGGTCTGAGGATGCTGCCCTTTACTTTTTGGCGAGGGTTTTGTTTATGTACCGTATGGAGATTTTTCTATAGGGACCACCTCAAATCCCCCAAGAATCACATCAAAATAACAGGCATCAACTTGATTTGAAGAATTTTGTGACCATACATGAACTTTAAAAGGTTCATCTCTTGCACAAATAGTAACATTTCTGTATTCGCGTGGAAGTAGATTCATGATTGCAAAAGATGCACTCCAGGAACCTACATTTCCCCCATTTAGATGTTGAATTCTTTCTTGTTTCCCCAAGTCATAATTGACAATTGCACCAGATTCAAATTCGAAATCGATTTTAATGTTCTGATCCAGGCCTGTTCCTTGATTTTGGCAAATAACAGAAATTAAACAATGTTTAGGAGGGATTCGATCTGGTAATCCGAATTGTATTGGGAGTTGAGTATCAATTAAATCGTAGGGAACATCGGTAGGTTTCAAGGTTATGATTCTTCTTGCTACAGAACCTTTGGGAATAGAAAGGTTAGGGGGAGGTTTTAAAGATAAGGATTCCCGCTGAACGAGTACGATTGCAATAGTAGAGGCAAAATTAGGCCCAGTGTTAATTATTCTTGAATTTTGCTGAGCTTGTTGAGCTCTCTTTTCTGCTTTTTCCTTCCATACTTCTAATACACTAACGGTGTATTTATTTTCATCAGAATCTATAAGTTTTGCACAATTTTGACACAGCCAAATGCCATTTTTAATACTTTTCCTTGTGGCTGGTGACATATTGGGATCATAGCGAGGGCCACCTTTTGCCGCAGCAGTAATATGAGCAGCAACTCCAATATTGGTGGTCTTATGAGGATCTCCATTGGGGCCATAAGTAGGTACAGAGCAACTGGGGTTAGAACAAATAGTACCAACTCTTAAAGCCAGGAGAAGCTTTATATTCTTACTAAAATCATCTCGATTAGTCATTTTTTGCTACTGAATATTATTCTGTGATAGGGAAAATTTGGCCCACCGCTTTTGCATTTTCTCGTTGGATTTCCTCTTGCAGTAAATTTTTTGGAATAAAGGTTATTGGAGCGTTTTTGTTTTTTGAAGTATTGATTGAAGCAAGAAGTTGCCCAATTTTTTCGAGCTGGTCTGGTGACCAATTATTATTTCTAAGCCTTACTGCAAAGGCATTTCTACTCAATCCTAACTGGTTGTAAAAACGACTTTGTTTGAGCCCCGAATCATGAACGAAATCTGGAACAAGCATGCAAGCTGCCTTATATTCTTTTGCGATATCCTCAAGTATCATAACTGCATCTGTATTTTAATTTAATACAAAAATGTATCAATAATTGGTACATTTTAAGCCGATGTTACTCCCATCTTCGAAATTAGAGTGCTATGCGGTTTTATTTGCTAATAAAATTAGCTAATAATTTTTGCAAAACAAAATCTAATAGCTACATTGTGCTAATTAAAAAATCATATTTTCTTGAATAATGTAGATTTCATACAAAGCAGGGTAAGGCTTTTAGTAAAGGCAGGACTTCTAGAAGATGCAATCAAACTTCTTGAACAAGCTGTAGGCAATACTGAAAACATGGAATCACTATACCTAAATGAAATTTTAGTTATTCTGGGCAGTCTTAGCAGAATAAGCAGATGCGAGAGAACTCAAAGTAGTTCATTTGAAGAAATTCAGCGTTTTTATAACAATATATCACTTCAAACCCTGTCCCTTTTGGATAAAGTATGTGCCTTTTTAAGGATGGATAACAGCATTGTCTTTCATGCTTCAGAATCGCCAGCACTTGCTTTTCAAGAGTGACAATCAATCGAAAGCCCATGGAGAAAGAAGACAACCATAACATTCAAAATGTATTTGCTAAAAATAAGGAAGGAAATATAATCCATGTTTCAGAGGCTGAAAGTGGTTGTAAAGGTTACTTTTGCTTAGGCTGCCACAAGGAAATGCAAGCTGTTCATCCAGAAGTTAGACAATCTTACTTTCGGCATCATAACCAACAGGTTAGAGAAGAAGATAGATGTAAGTATAATGATGAGACTTACAGGCATGAGTTTGCTAAGAAGCATTTATTGCATATCAAAGAAGTAAGGGTTCCGGCAATATATAAATACCCTCCTAAAGGGGCTGATGGAGACCCTATTAGACTTACAAAATCCAAAATGGTCAAGGCACATCGAGTTAAACTAGAAATACCTTATTATTTGGACGTAAATGGTAAGCTCCAATTTGACTCTGATGATAAACAGAAGACAAAATTACCTGGTCGATTCCATGAAATCAGACCTGATGCAGTCTTTTTTAATCAGCAAAATGAACCCATATTATTTATTGAGATTGCTGCTACCCATAAAGTAGATGCAGAAAAGCGGATAAAGCTTCAGCATCTTAAAATAGATACAATTGAAATATCAGTCCCCAGGTCAAAGCCTGAAGATATCAAAGATGTTTTCTATAGAACAGACAAAACAAAATGGATCTATTCCTTATTAGAAACAAACCATGAATACGTATCAACTTCCTATACCAATTCAGGACGAGTTCCATCAATTGATGAACTCCAAAGAAAGCTTTTTGAAGAGTCTTCCTCGTGCAGATCAACGCAAATTAGAAACCTTATACGGTCAATTGAAAGCAGTTTGGAGTCAGAACAATATTCCCAATCTGAAAATCGACTTAGAAAAAAAATCTATCGAGTTGAATCAGATATTGAAACATATCAAGACGAATGGCTTGTCATACGAAACAGAATTGAAAGAAAGGTACGATCAAGATATTCAGAAAAGTCTATCGAAATTGAAGAGCTACAGGAAGGAGTTAGAGACAAGCAAGACAAATTGGAAGAACGATATTTTAAAAAGAAAAGAGAACTTATCGCAGAAGAACGAGTTCTTGATGTTCGAATCGAGCAAGCTGAAAAAAATGCTAGAGGATCAGGAGAAACAATTGAACAGGAAGAAGCACGAATTGGAAGAGAAAAAGAAATTATTGAACGAAGCATTAAAAATCGAGAAGACAAACTCTGGGAGATTGAAGACAGAAAGGCAGAGTTATCAGAGTTGTTTAGAGTTCTTCCAGATGAGAATAAAGCAGAAGAAAGCCGAGCAGCAAGAGAGTTTGGAGAGGCTGAAAGAAAAGTTAGAGGCAGAATCAGCCAGGGACTTGAACACTTACAAAGCGAAGCTCGACGAGAAGTTGAAACCGATGAGAGAATTATTGAAGCAAAAATCGACGGAATTAGAAGCCGAAGAGAATATCTTCCAGAAAAATTTGAATCAGATCGAGCAGCGCTTATTGAAAGAACTGCAAGAGACCGAGAACAACTTGTGTCAGATTTTCAAACAGAAAATATTTCAAGAGATTCAACACTTTCAAAAAGAGCTAAAGGATTATTGGCAGGACGAAAAGATCTCAATGATATCGATGAAAAGCAGAGGGCTTACAATAGATACAGAAGGGCAAAAGAACTATTTAAAGAAGGTGCTTACAAAAATTGGGATGACGCTTGAGGAGTATATGGAGTTGTTTGATAAGAACTTTGGTAGCCCCGCTTGATTTTGCTAGAAGTTATTTTGGTACAAATGGCTTGGGCTTCATGCTTATCATCAAACCACATTTCCATCTTTTTCCCCGCCGATCCAATCCGTCCCCATCCGCGAACCAAGGCCCAATCGCCAAATAGGGTAGGGGTGATGGTGATCGAGTAAAAGCGAGCCATATTCTCCTCTGAGTTTCGTTTCTCCAAATAGGGGTTTTTATAGAATCCAGCCAAAATCCAACGCTAAGGAATTCAGTCGAGTGATTTATCTGCCGGTGCCTTTCCCTTTTTCATCGTTTTCAAGGGGTTATTAACTCATTAGTGAGTTAGAAAAAACCGAGGTTTAATTTAACTCATAAAAGCATCCAGTTCGCCTCCTTTCAGGTGTGAATTGACATGATAAATTGTGCACACAAGACACTCAAAAACTTTCTAAGAAATAGGGTGGATAAGTAGGGCATACCATGACACCTAAAAATCAAAGAAATGTTTCAATTACCACAACGGATCAATGAATCTTTCGTTTTCTATATATGATTTGATTTTTCCCTCAACCCCCTAAAGCATACCTGCCCATGCTCCTAGAGAAAGAAAAGAATGTGTTACGTCAAATTGACTACTGGATCAGTATTCAAAAGACGGGTCGTCCAAATTTTTTTGCTCAAAGGCTTAATCTTTCCCCAAGTACCCTCTACCAAAAGATCAATTATCTAAAAGACCTAGGAGGTAGTATTGACTACTGTCGTAAAAGGCAAACGTATTACTATAAACAACCATGTGAGTTAGTCTTTGAAATTTATTTTCGAAAAAAATAATTCAGTGCTGGAAAATCGGAGTGGGGGAAGGTAAATTGGTATTTATTGGTTCACTACTAAGTTAACTTTGTAGACTGAATATGTGTGACTCTAAAGACCGTTACATAAATCTGCATTTTTAACGAGCTTATTTTTGTTGCGATAAATCTATAAAGAATGAGCCCTGATAATCATTGCTAACCATTACTTTTTATAAAGAATAAATGCCTGATATTTGCTTTTTTTCTGATATTGATAAGCTTCAGCAACAAGATTCAGATAAAGAATTTGGAAGCATTACCAATCTTCTACCTCCAAATGGTAATCAAGAGAGGTTCCAACTTACAAGTATTCATAAATGTATTGCTGGATCCAAAGCATATGCTGTCACAAAAAGCTTAATAGTTGTTCAGCCAAACGATTCTGATTCTAATCTGGTCAACTTAATATTAAAACCATTAAATCAATCTATCATTCATCATGATAGCATTGAGTTCATCATATATAGGGGAATAAAGCTTGATTCTATCTTTCAAGCGAACGTTATTAAGCCCTCTGGAAATGATTTATGTCTAAACATTAAAAAGACATTAGATGACTTGTTGGCAAAATATCTTCCACCAATCGGTTCTACGCCTGTTAGTTCTACGCTTTTTCCTTCTATTTTAGCTTTTGGAAGTGATTTTGAACAAGAATTTTTAGTAGGCAGGCCACAAGGAACTGTAATTGATGAGTATCCCTCCAAGCAACCCCATCTTGCCCACCAGGCATCCCCTCAGCTAGCTTTGCTGGATGCAAACAACAAAAAAATCACAAGCAGAGTGGCTCCGCC
>JAUHWX010000003.1 GCA_030427285.1 Bacteroidia bacterium | reverse complement strand
TTAGCAAAGCAGAGGTACTTGAGTTAGCAGGTATAAAATAAAGGTTGGGTGCTGGCAGGTGCTGCTTTTCACCCTTTTCTAATTTACTTATCTTCTGTCTATACTCACAAATCCTTTCTTCATCAATCTTATGCGTGAGAGCTTCTGGTAACCCAGCTGCAGCTTTGCCACTACCAAAAGGTCCAAGAATAATCACATATACTCCAGGAAAGTACCTTTTCCCTCTATATTGAACGCTTGTATTATGTAGCATTGCACCTGACATTCCAAGTAAGCTTAACACAAACATATCCTTCTCTCTTTTAGAATAAGATGCCTTGATAAGTCCTTCCACTATTGGAGGGAGTTCTTTGTAAAGCTCTTCACTAAAGGTACTGTCAGGCTTAATATCCAGCAATTCATTTAGAACCTGATTAGACCAATCCTTAAACTTCTTGGCTTTCAATAGTACTCTCATATCCTTATTCATATCTCATCCCTCCTTTTCTATTTTGAGTGTGAGATTCTATGTGCTCAAGCACATCTTCTAAATCGTAGCGTACGATTCTGCCAAATTGGTAATATGGCAGCTTTTCCATCTTCTTATAGTTAGCCAGTGTACGTATGCTGACTCCTAACATCTGTGAAACCTCCTTAGAGGTTAATAAATTCATAAAATATTTATTTTAATGAGGAGCGAGCTCTGACTCCTCTGTTATTTGACGTAAAGGTACGTTAGCGAAGAGGGCAAAACAGAGCGTCATTATCACTTATGTAGTAGAATATGTAGCAGACGTACACCGAGAATCAATCATTATACAGAGTCAGGAAGAGCACAAGCCGAAAAAATAAAGAGAAAAAATATGACTACATGTAGTAGTTCTCAAGCTTTTCCAGAAAATCAACCAGATTGGTGTGCTTTGGATCGGTTTCCTTACAACGATTATTATTTAATTGATAATGGTCTACTACTTTAGAGTTATGGAGAAACCAGTAAGCACCAACAATGAAATGATCCGAATTTTTACCATTAAAAAAAGAAGGAAGGTTCTTAAGTAGACTGTTTAGCAGCCCAAGACTTGCCTTCCACACTATTTTTTTCGTAGATTTTGACAAGCCGAAAACAGCTTTAAAATGATTCTTGCTAGTCGCGCTAGAGACAAGTTTGTATTTTACCAAGTAATCAAACAATTCATCAAAGGCGTCCTGCTCCATTGGAGAGTAAGTAAATTTGGGTATTACTGGTTCAGCTTGGAATTTATCAGCTAAAGCCACCTCCTCCGCTACACCTAATCGCTTTCTATTTGCCTTGTAAATTTCCTGAAAAACAGGAGTGGTAATTGTTTTCTTAAAAAAGTCCTGAAGCTTCCTATTGAAATACCCTTGCAGCCACTGCCTTATCAAGTCGTCTTTATTCTGTAAATGATCACGATAGCTTTTAAGAGGACGCAAATCAGAATCACTTCTTTCCCAATAAGCAAAATCATCATATTCAAATTGTGCTTTTTCGTGGAAATGAAACAACGAATTGAGGAAAGATACTCTAGGCTTAAGATTTATCAAATTATCATACAATTGCTCCAATTCATCAATTTTAGAGCACGTCTTCATATCCCGCTTAACATCATTTACCAGATAATACTCAAATCTTTTGCGTTCAAATGCTTCCATCTGTCCCTGGTTTCCGATTGTTACCACATCCCCTATTTCCAATTTAAGTTTAGCGAGACCATATAAGGGAGGGTCTCTCTCTGGGTTCTCAACGTCCCGTGAGTCAGCCTCATTTATATCATATGCATTACACCATGAAAAAGTTACTATAGGGTTTTGAAGTTTCTCAAACAACATCACAATATCAATTGAAAATTTCACCTAAGATATCACGATCTTGGTCATTTGAAAAAGATGTAAAGTATAGCTGAGTTACCTTAATGTCAGCATGCTGAAGAGCCTGTTGTATTGCCTGTGGATCTTTTATTTTCTTAAATCCATTATATGCAAAACTATGACGGGCAGTATGGAAGGACACTCGTTTTCTCACTTTAGCTTTTCTGGCAACAGTTTTGAGCCTTGCATTGACTATTACGTTCACCTTATTTAAAAATGCAACCTGCTTCTCAGCAGATAACTTATCAAAATCACCAGGGACTAATCTAAAAACGAAATCATTCGTAGGTACCTTTGCTTCTTTACATCTATGAAGTATGGTAAGAGCAGGCTTCGGAATCTTCAATCTCTGCAACTTGGAAGTCTTTTTAGCTCGAAATGACAGAACTCCATTTTCTATGTTATCCCACTTGAGAGTTGCACAGTCACTGAAACGTATACCAGCACAATAGTAGGCAAACATGAAAAAATCGCGAATCCATTCATCATCATCATCCACTTCAGCTTTTTCAAATTCACTAATTTCTTCCGCAGTAAGCTTCTCCCTTTCTACAGGTTCGCTCTTTAGCTTATAACTGAAAATTTTCTGGTCAGGATTTTCCACCAGTCCAATATCAATAGCTGCCCTATATACTTGCTTTATTACCTTAAGATTTCCCCTTACAGTATTAACACCATTTCCCAGGCTATACAGATACTTCTCGAAATCTTTAAACCAAGCCAAACTTGTCTCGTCAAGCTTGATTCGATTGTTACCGATAAATTTTTCAAGCTTATTGCGCACAGCTTTTATTCGTTTGGAAAATCTTACCTGGCCTTTCACAAGATAATCATCAACAAGCTTATCAAAGAACACCAGCCAATCATCTGCTTTAGCAACATTCCTGTCCTTATAAGCTTGCATAATTTCCTTTGCAGAAGCTCTAGGACGCTTGCCATCATACTCCCGCCAGAACTTATCTAACTCCCTCCTTTCTTTTTCGATACTAGTATTATGGGCATCGTGCTCATAATCCGCAGCTCTTACCCATTGGCCATTTGTACCTTTTCTATTGAAGTTCTTTTTAGCGATGTAAATGTTTGTGTTTAACCTTGCTACTTTCCGCTCTCTGGTCAAGCGAATCAAAATAGCATGCCTGCCATTACGACCTGCTTTATTATTTAACTCTACTCCTATTGTTGTTCCCATAGCTCTAAATTACTGAAACATTACTGAAACATTTTCTTCATTTGGCTGCACTCACCTTCATCTTAATAGCATCAAAAATATCATATATACACTTAATATACAGGTTATTAAAATGAAATTAATAAATTTTGGATGAAATAGGATGAAGGCATAAGGTAATCCTTCCGAGGTCACAAAAATTGCAAATCCCCATCTTGAAAAAGGTGGGGATTTTTTTATTCCGGCCTATTTCTCAAAAAGCCTCATTGTTCTCTCTACACCCCTATTTCTTGCTTACACCAAAATTGCATAAACAAATACAAGCCAAGCGTAGGAACTTTCCTTAATGCTTGTATTTTTACGATAGCATTTTCGAAAGCTACTTTATGAAGAAACCAATCCAATCTATTGGCGTACTCACCTCAGGTGGTGACGCACCAGGTATGAATGCCGCAATCCGAGCGGTAGTTAGAGCAGGAGCTTATTATAATCTAAAAGTGTTTGGCATTTATGAAGGCTATCAAGGCCTAATTGAAAACAATATAAAAGAACTTGATGCCCGATCAGTAAAAAACATACTAAACCGAGGTGGTACAGTTCTTAAGTCTTCTCGCAGCGAAGAATTCAGAACCGAAGCAGGGCGCAAAAAAGCCTATCAAAACATTAGGCAACATCATATTGACGCCCTGGTAATTATTGGTGGTGACGGCTCATTTACTGGGGGACATGTTTTTTCTGGAGAGTTTGACCTCCCCATCATAGGTATTCCAGGTACTATTGATAATGACCTTTACGGTACAGATTATACTTTGGGATTTGATACGGCTACAAATGTTGTAATTGAATGTATTGATAAAATCCGTGATACAGCCGAGTCACACAACCGCTTATTCTTTGTTGAAGTGATGGGCCGCGACTCTGGCTTTATCGCCCTGCGTTCAGCCTTGGCATCGGGTGCTTTAGATGTGGTTTTACCCGAAGAAAGTAGCCCTATGGAAGACTTATTTAGAGAGTTGGAAAAAGGTGCTGCAAATCAAAAAACAAATAAACTTGTTGTGGTAGCCGAAGGAAATGCAATGGGAGACACCTTTTGGATAGCAGAAGAAGTACGAAAAAAATACCCTCACCTCGAATCAAAAGTTACCATCTTAGGGCATTTGCAACGTGGCGGGTCACCTTCTTGCCTTGATCGTGTTTTAGCCAGTCAGCTTGGGGTTGCTTCGGTAGAAGGGCTATTGGCAGGAAAATCGAAGGTAATGGCAGGTCTGATTGACAATAAGATTGTATTCACATCCTTTGAAGAAGCTATCAACAAAAAAATACCCCTCAATAAAGAACTTCTTAGAATCAGTAAAATTCTCTCTATTTAAAAAATTAAAACATGATCAGAATTGCAATTAATGGCTTTGGCCGGATTGGGCGCTTAACATTTCGCCAACTTCTTAAAAAAGAAGATGTAGAGATAGTTGCTCTAAATGACCTTACGGATACAAAAACACTTTCACACCTTTTGAAATACGACTCTGTACATGGAAAGCTAGATAGAGATGTGAGCCATGCCTCCAGCAGCATCATGGTTGGCAATAGCGAAATCCAAGTATTTTCTGAAAAAGATCCATCAAAATTGCCTTGGGGTGATTTAAACATAGATGTGGTAATTGAATGTACAGGCTTTTTCCGCACCAGTGAAAAGATGAGTTATCACCTGAAGGCCGGAGCAAGAAAAGTACTGCTTAGTGCCCCGGGTAGTGGAGATGTAAAAACCATTGTAATGGGCGTTAATGATCACGATTTGAGTTCTGATGATTTACTAGTTTCCAACGCTAGTTGCACTACAAACTGCCTGGCCCCAATGGCCAAAATACTCCATGATAATTTTGGAATAGAACGTGGCTTTATGACTACCACCCATGCCTATACTTCTAATCAAAATTTGCAGGACGCTCCACATAAAGATTTACGAAGAGCACGGGCAGCTGCACTGAGTATTATACCTACTACTACAGGTGCAGCCAAAGCTATTTCGCTGGTAATTCCCGAGCTGGAAGGTAAAATTGATGGAATTGCTATGCGGGTACCTACCCCCACAGGCTCCATCACCGACCTTACAGTAGAAGTAAAAAAAGAAACAACAAAAGAGGAAATAAACCGATTGATGCGAGAAGCAGCAGAAGTTTCAATGAAAGGCGTTTTGGAATTTTCTACCGAACCTTTAGTTTCTGCAGACATTGTGGGAAATTCGCATAGTTGTATTTTGGATAGCGACTTGACCAATGTGCATGGCAAATTGGTAAAAATAGTGGGATGGTATGATAACGAGGCCGGGTACTCCGCGCGACTAGCCGACATGGCTGTTCGAATGGGTAAGTCTTAAAAACAAAATAAATCGATGATTTACATTGCGGATAGTGGGTCAACCAAATGTGACCACGTCATTTTGAAAGAGGACGGAACAGAACTTATACGTTTTAAAACCAAAGGTTTTAACCCTCAGTTCTGCGATGCTACATTTATCCGTGCTGAGATGGACAAAGTTGAAGAGCTTAAAAGCTTGAGCAACCAGGTAACCAAAGCCTACTTTTTTGGTTCGGGGTGTTCCACTCCTGAGTTAAATCAAAAAGTAAAAGATGGCCTAAGCCCCGTTTTTCTAAATGCCATTATACAGGTAGATCATGACTTGATGGCCTCTGCCTATGCTTCTTATTCTGGGGAGCCAGCGGTAACATGCATCCTGGGAACTGGCTCCAATGCAGTTTATTTTGATGGTAATCAAATTACAAAAGGCATTGCTGGTACTGGCTACATTTTGGGTGATGAAGGCTCAGCCAGCTACATTGGAAAAAAAGTTCTTTCCTCCTATTTGTATAAAACCATGCCGGAGGAATTTAGAGATGATTTTGACAAATTCTATGACCTATCGAGAAGCGAAATTTTAAAACAGGTGTATGAAAAACCATTTGCCAATGTTTTTATTGCCAGCTTCTCCACCTTTGCCAGCAAGCATTTAGAGTCTCCTTTTTTTCATGATTTGGTGTATAGGGGTTTTGAATCTTTCCTAAAAACCCAAGTGCTTTATTTTGAACAGGCGCATCAATCACCCATACACTTTGTTGGGTCAGTGGCATTTCATTTTAATGAAATTTTAAAAGAAGTAGTTCAGGATTTAAGCCTCAACATGGGCAATGTTATTCAAAAGCCTATTGATGGACTTGTTCAGTATTTTCTACAATATCATATAAACAGCCACAAAAGCAGTGCATGCTAAGGGAGTTATGTTAGATCTGAATGAAGTTCTTGAAGATATACCTAATATGCCCTTTTCACCTTGGTAAAATTAGCCATACCATGTGCTAATAGCACTAAAAAACAGAGTATCGAAAACCAAAACTCAGGAACTTAATCAAAGTTTCAGCAAAATAGAGTTGAGGCGATGATAAGTGTCCATGCAATGTGAACAAAGGATAGTGACATCCAAAGTGTACCTACAGTTTTGTTCCAATTAGCAACCAAGTCTACCCAAGTGATAAATAAGCTTGTTTTTGGCAAGCAGCTCTTGAGCCTCACTACCTTTTCTTCAAGAATACGACATCAGCCGTATTGATTCCTCCTTGAAACCAAACGTACTTTACCTTAAAATTTATAGCTATGAAAACACGATTACTCGTATTTATTTCTTTTCTGGGCATTAGCCTGAGTGCACAGCCTTATAGTTGGCGATATGTAAATGCACCTTCAAAGGTATATGCACAATTGCCAGGCAGTTCATCAAGCATTTTATCTGGAGATGCCGCAGGATTTATTAAAAAAACAACTAACAGTGGTCAAGACTGGGAGATTGTATATCGAGGTGATGCTTCATCCATTTATGACGTTTCTTTTATTGATGCTAATAACGGTTTTGCCACTTGTGCTGATCAAGGCTTATTTTTGACAACCACCGATGCTGGCCAAACCTGGAAACAAAACATAATGCTGGACAGCAACAATAATGCGGTGACCGATAGATTTCATTCAGCGGAAATAATTGATGCCAACACTTTAATTATAAATGGAACTTTTAACTCAGGAAAACGTGCTTTTATTAGCACTGACAAAGGTGCCAGTTTCACAGAATTGTATGTTCCCGGAACGGCACTGCACGTAGAAGGTGATACCCTTCTTGCTTTTGGTCAAAATGGCTTTTCGTTTGGAATTTCAATAAGTACCGATCTTGGTCAATCCTGGACTTTGGTAAAAAGCAATCCCTCGTTAGGTAGTAATAATTTTTACTACAATGGCTTCAAGCAGGCATCTATAATTTCATCCAAGGTCTTCTTCCTTTCTTCAAATGACCTCAACCCAGACGGTGTATTTAGGACTACCGATGGTGGCCTTACCTTCACCATGCTTACCGATCCTGCTAATAATTTTCATCCGGATTATGTTGATTTTACCAGCGCCACTACAGGTATCATTGCCGGTAGAATAAGCTCTGCCGGATATGGTTTTTTTAGTACTACTGACGGTGGTCAAACCTGGACACCATTATATAATGGATCAAGCTATGGGGCACAGCTTAAACCTCCATTTCTCAATCTAGGAAACAATACCATAATGGGTCAGCGCTATTTCCATAGTGTAATAAGCACAGATGGTGGACTCACATTTACCGACAATAGCGATGACTTTATTCCGGTTGGCACCTTTAGTTTTCAAAACATAGAAGCTGCAGATGAGCAAAACCTATACGCCTACACCATCACTGGAACAGGCAGCTATGCAAAAAGAAATGCCATGCTTTCGAACGATGGCGGCATGAATTGGTACAATATGAAAGATAGTTCAGGTACGCTTTTAGAAAATACGATGGCCAATATGCAGGTTATATCAAAAGATACAGTAATGTACACATACGGTAATTCTATAAAGCGATTTGTAAAAAATGGAACCGGGAGCGGAAGAACTGTATACGCTCAAACCGGCTTTGGAACTTCTATTCACAGAATGGTAAAAAGTGGTAGCAAGCTTTTGGCATTTACCATCAACAATGTTTACTACAGCAGTAATCGCGGAAGCACATGGCAGAGCATGCCTACCACACTAAGCTCAAATGACATTAAGCAAATTGAGTTTACCGATTTTAGCAATATCTACGCTTTGAAAACAAACCAAATACTAAGAAGTACTGATACCGGAAAAACCTGGCTTGATGTAACCAACGGTATAATCTTGGGAACAAGTGCAAATAACGGAACGGCTGGAATGGTAGTAAAAAGCCCTACAGAAGTTATCATTTTTGGCTACAACGGAAGGTTATACAGAACTACAGATGCTGGTCAGAACTGGACTGACCTGAAACCAAACTTACCCCAAACTCCTGTTGATCTAAGATATTATGATTTTGAATTTATGGAGTTTAAAACCAACATGGTAGGCTACGCAGGTGATCGCTCTGCTAATGGAGGACGCTACATATTGCAAACGCTGGACGGTGGATTAACGTGGAGCCATTTTACCGGGGGGCAATACATGGTAGTGCCACATGACATGAATTTTGCAGATACCGCAACTGGTTTTATGATAGGCGGATCAGGACCAAATATTATCCGCTATTTTAGTGATATTAACTATGCTACAGATACTATTTCTGCTAATGGTCAGCCATCTTCCGGAGTTGGGCTTTATGAAAATAAGATCTCAGCCTTTTCAGTATATCCAAATCCCGCAACAAACTTTTGTACTATTAGCGGAACTGCCGCTTCAAAAGCATACTTGTATAATGTACAAGGAAAAAGAATTGACCTACCACCGGTATTTGATAATAGAGTTGACCTAAGCAAAGTCTCTCGAGGTATGTATATTTTAATAGTTGAAGATGTACATGAGCAAACTTTTAAACGCAAAGTATTGATTTATTAAACCAATACGGCCAGTATCGCAAATTGATACTGGCCGTATTTTTTTAGACCTCTTCCTTCTTATTGATTACCTCTCGAACCGCAACATCCAATTTTTCAGTAACCTTAGTTAGGTTTTCAAGTACAAATACATTCATAGGGTCATTAGGGTCTTTGATATTAAAATGCTCGACTAAGCCTAAAATGGTTGCCACGGGTTCTCTTACATGGTGAGCCTGCATATATGTAATTTCATCAAGTACAGTGCTGTGTTTTTTAAGGCTATCAAGCTGCTCCTCTATTTTGCTTGCATAAAGCGCATTACTCTCAATCAACTTTTTGTTGCGCAACTTAGTCTTGCGAAGTTGAATTATAACAACAATTCCAGCCAATATTAAAATAACCAACCCCATTATATATAGAGCAATAGTTTGTCTGGTTTTATTCAGCTCTAAGCTCTTTATTTTTAGTTCCTGACTTTTTTCCTCTAAATCCTGATCTACAGCAGCCAATTTCTGTAGAATTTCCATGTTTTCCAGGCTTATCCTATTTCCAAATGAATGAATCGAATCCTTTAATTTTTCTCCTTTTTTATAAACTTCCAGAGCTTCTTTAAAATTACCGCTAAGAGCATAGGCTTCCGAAAGTGCTTGATAAAACCCTATGGTGGGATCAGGACTGGAAAGAGCTAAGCCCTGACTTATTCCATCATTAAGATAGCTTACACCCATTGCAAGCATTTCATCATCTAAACGATCTTTATTTGAACTTGCCATTTTCACATAGGCCTCCCCCATATTCCCTAATATATTGGCATAATCCAACTTAAGACCCATCCTTTCGGCAATTGTCCGGGCACTATCATAATAGGCAATTGCACGCGAATAGTTTTCCCTTCTTACCTCCAGTAAACCTAGGTTAGTAAAGTTTATTTGTACTGACCTTTGGTTATTATTTTTACGATTAAAGGCTAAGGCTTGGGTGAAAGCAGTTTTGGCCTTGTCATATTCGCCTATTGCAGAATATACCATTCCAATATTTCCCTTGTTGCGAGCAAGTGACAAAGAGTCCCCTTCATACAAGTGTATTTTAGCAGCCTCCTGGTAGTAGTTTTTAGCTTTAACATAGTCCTGCTGCCTAAAGAGTAATGTCCCAATATTTCCTAAAACAATTCCCTTATTATGCCTGTCCTCTATTTCTTCATACATACTCAAGGCTTTTAAGGCATATTCCATAGCCTGTAGGTAGTCAGACTGATTCATGAAAATCAGACTAATATTAGAATGCACTCCGGCAACATCCTTTAAACTATCCAATTCTTCATAGAGCTTACGCGCTCTAAATTGAAGCTCTAATGCCGTCCGATACTCTCCCCGAACCAGGTAATTTATACCTAACGCTGAGTTTGCTCTGGCTTCTTCGTATTTCAAATTATGCCTTATGGCTTCCTTTAAAGCTTCCTGCCCATACACCAAACCACTATCCGGACTTGTGCGGGAGTACAGATAAGAAATATTGGTTTTGGTATGTACAGATTGTTTTACCGTACTTGCCTTGCCCAGCTCTAACTTGAGCTCTTCAAGGGTTTTTGCACCCTGCGCTACACCGCATATTATCACGAGGGTGGCCACAAGAAAATTTTTCATAAAATAAGTATGAGAGGAAATTAAAACAGAAAAGGTTTTTTAGGCTCACACTTGAGTTGGGCTGCTAATTCAACCAATTGAAACCCTCTTAAAGGTTTTTCTAAATATCCGGTAACAAAGGGATATTTCATGGCTCTAGATCTATCAGCTGGACTTGTTGATGAAGTAAGCATTACCACATTATAATCGCTTCCAATATTTCTAGATACCATTTCATCTAACAAAGTCCATCCATCCATCACAGGCATTCTTATATCCAATAATATAAGTACTTCTCTGCTTTGCAAGCTTATAGCGTTCTTTTCCAAAAACTCTAAAGCCAGTAGACCATTTTTTAAGCTAATTACTTCACCTTGCAAATTCAAATCACATAATTTGGCATGAAGAAAATTTAAAGCATCATTATCGTCCACTAATAAAATCAATAATTCATCTGCGCGTGACGAACCATTTTGGTCTGTTCTCTCTTTCATTAAATTCGTTTTACCCTAAGTCCTCTCTTAAAATAATCTGGTTTAAGCTTCCTGCACTTATGTGGCTTTCCAGTTTTTAATTTTCAAAATTAACTCTATTAAACAATACAATGTAAACATCTGATAATCAAAGATGAAAAATCTTCAACTTTTGAAATAAAACACCCAATTAGACAAAAAAAAGAGATTAAAGATATTATGAGGCAGGCAAACTTTTTACTCTAAGCCTTGCATCCTACCGAAGCTTTTGCCCAAAAATTCAAAGTGTTTTAACTAGGCTTTGGTTTGTATTTCTTTTCGTAAAGATTGAATTTTAGCTCTCAATCCTTGAAAAAATTGATATCGGAGTTTTTCAGAAACATCACTGAGCAAAATAGACTTTACCCGTATCTGCTCAATCCACATACTGCATTCTTTTGAAAATGGCGGTGCGTATGACATCAGTGAATTAAATGAATTAAAACTCACATAAGTATATACCTCTCCCCCGCTAAAAGCCTGTATAGAATTGTTGCTTAAGAAAATATCACTTTGATACATTTCAAAACTACTGCTGTAGTGCTCGCCATCTATAGTGTGTGTTTTTTTAGCTACAAGTGCCTCCTTTTCCAGCTTGTTCAAAAGGCGATCCAGATCATCACAAATCATACGCGCTGACTCATGCGACTCAAATAAACCTGAATCCAAATAATACTGTACCTGCTTCAAGGTGCTATCCAGCGTTTCAGGCGCCCATATTTCGGTGGATTTAAAAGTATGGTAGTATCTGAAAATATCGCTCATCACATCATCACACTCCCCAATGCCCTTTTGCACATCAAGTTTTAACTCCTTAAACTCTTCTAAATTTAAAACTGACCGTTGCCAAAAAAATACTTTAAAACGCCTTAGACTCTCATAGCCAAATTGCCTAAAATAAGGCAAGTCCATTGCTGTGAGTACGATCCTGCTCTCCTTGTCTTTTGCTAATGTTTTAAGTTGATTTCTAATTTCATTAAGGTATTGCACAATCTCAAAACCCTCTTGATTCATGGCGTTAAACTGAAACGGAAATGATCGTCCTTGATAATTTATTATTGAATCGAACGAAAGATTATAATGCAAGCATATCTTTTGAATTTCAGGGAAAGTGAGTGGCGTAGCCCCTCTTATCCTTCGGTAAGCAGCATCGAGATTGACACCTAGGAGATCTGCAAGCTCGCCTGCAAAGCTATTTGTAGTCTTTCGCTCCTTACAAGCTTCTAGAAATAATTGTTGTTCCATTGTCTATTATCCTATTTCGATAAACATTGACACTAATCAATTTTTATTTATTGCTTAATAATAAAAAGCACTAAACCGATGTGAATATACCATAATTAGAAAAACTATTTCCCAGCAAACTATCATCAAACACACAATAATTCCACAACTGTAAAATCGAACACGTTTTTCGATTATTAAAAACCTCTCGCTTCTCCAACCTTTGACTCAGTAATCAAAGCAAACTGACATCATGAAAATTTTAGTAACAGGAGCCAATGGTCTGCTAGGTAGCAATCTTGTGCGCGAATTGTTAAGCAGAGAGTATCAGGTAAAAGCCTTTGTTCTTCCTAATGAAGATTTTGAAACCCTGGAAAATCTAAACATCGAAAAAGTATACGGGAATATTCTAAACTATAAACAAGTACTGAAAGCTTGCAAAGATGTAGATGCTATTTTTCATTTGGCGGCAAGCACCGCAATGTGGCCTTCCCGATGTGAAATGGTCACTAAAGTAAATGTAGAAGGTACCCAAAACGTACTTAAGGCAGCTCAAAAAGTTGGAGTAGAAAGATTAGTTCATATCGGCACCGCAAATAGTTTTAGCTCCGGCCCAAAAGAAAACCCGGGAAATGAAAATTGTAATTATGAGGCTTACAAATACCGCTCTAATTACATGGACAGCAAGTACCAAGCGCATAAAATGGTGCTAAAAGCCGTAGAAAACGGATTACCTGCGGTGATCGTAAACCCCACATTTATGATTGGCCCATACGACACCCGGCCATCATCCGGCCAAATGGTACTTGCCGTAAAAGAAGGTAAAGTGATAGGGTATACTCCTGGTGGGCGAAATTTCATTTGTGTGAAAGATGCTGCTGTAGGAATTGCAAACGCTTTGACTATGGGGAAAGTGGGCGAATGTTATATAATTGGTAACGAAAATCTATCCTATCAAGAAGCATTTACCAAAATGGCTTTAACTGCAAACACTCGCCCTCCAAAATTGAAACTACCCAAATGGGCCATTCTGGCTTATGGCTTTTGGGGTTCCGCTTGGGCCCGAATCACATCTAAGAAACCGATTGTTTCATACACCATGGCGAAAATTTCTTGTGATGATCATTATTACTCTTCGGCAAAGGCTGTAGCCGAGCTTGGCTTACCACAAACCCCGATTGAGCGAGGCATAGAAGAATCATTAGAATGGCTAAAAATCAAAAACTACCAAAAAAATGCAAACCAAAAAATTTAAGGGCAAGGTTGCCATAATCACAGGATCTAGCCAAGGGATCGGGAAGGCTACTGCAATAGCATTGTTGCAACATGGGGCCAAGGTGGTAATAAATGGCCGTAACCCAGAAAAGCTGGAAAAAGCCAAAAATGAATTATTAACCTACGGCTTAGATGTCCTCTCTGTATGTGTTGATATTTCTGATCCTAAACAGGCGGAGGAGCTAATTACAAAAACGACTACTCATTTTGAGCGCATAGATATTGTGGTGAATAATGCCGGCATGTCTATGGAGGGAAACATTATAGATCTTAATCCATCTGTTTTCAAAACGGTTTTTGACATCAACGTGTTAGGCAGCGTTAATGTTACCATCGCCTCTTTGCCATATTTGCTAAAATCCCATGGAAGCATAATTTACATTTCCAGCTTAGCAGCTATACATGGTCTACCAAAATTTTCGGCTTATAGCTCGTCCAAAATGGCCTTAAGAGCAATTGCAGAATCTCTAAAAATGGAACAACCAACAATTCATGTGGGCTGCATTTATGTTGGGTTTACCCATAATGACAAAGCAAAAAGAACAATAAATTCTGATGGGAATTTAATACCACTGGGCAGTCGTGAAAACATTAAAACACAAACTCAGGAACGCGTGGCTAAAGCAATACTTGAAAGTATAAGAAAGAGAAAGTTCATTACCACCCTTTCCAATTTGGGTAAAATACAGCAATTGGCAAATAGAATTTCTCCTTGGCTGGTAGAGAAAATTATACAGCGATCAGTTAAAAAATTTGACAAACGAAACCAAAGCTCTGCTGAGACCTAATTACCAATTGACAGCTTCATTCCTACAAAGCGTTGACTTGCAATTCATAGGTATCCGTCCAGTTTTTTCCAGTAATCAAAAAGTTTCCGTCTTTTATGGCAATACCATTAGCTACACCTTGCTGGAAATTTTTTGAAGGAATATTTTCCAAAGAAATCACTTCTTCTACCGCACCGGTCTGAGAGTTGATTACCACGATTTCCTTTTCATACCAAACATTGGCATATATCTTCCCATTGTAATATTCCAGCTCATTTAGCTTACCGCGGATACCTTTGTCATCCACCACCTGCAGGCTACCTGTATAAGTAAAATCCTTTGGATTGATATAGTATAAGAAGTGTGAGCCATTGGACATAATAAGGTTTTTACCGTCATAACAAAGCCCCCACCCTTCAGCCGAAAATGGAACATTAAACTCACCTAACTTCTCAAAAGTGGTTCTATTATATATGAAAGCCTTCTGCGCCTTATACGTAAGTTGAAAAATACTGTCGCCTACCACGGCTATACCTTCTCCAAAAAACTGAGCATCTATGTCTATTGAGTTTTCAACTGTAGCAGAAGCCAGATTATAGGCAACCAATTTACTTTTTCCATTCAAGCCAGTCCCTTCATATACCAGCCCATCCTCATAGTAAAAGCCTTCTGTAAAATAACTGGCATCATGCTTATAGGAGTTAATAATAGAATAGCTCTTACTTTGTGGTTTTTGGCTTGACACAATCAATAGAGACACTTCTCTCGTAGTGTTTTCTGCTCCTGTAAAAACAGTAAGCTTAAGCGTGTTTTTTCCCAGAACACTATTCTCTTTGCTAAGCGTCATATTGCTTCCAGCTACCTTTTTTCCGTTTAGCTGTAACTGAATAGAGTCGTGATTAGTAGTTTCCATTTTAATGGATACTGGATCGCCCCACTGCATTTTTTTGTTAGCATAGCTATCCAAATTACTACTTACTGCCACCAGCGAGGTTGCACTCTGCTGACAAGCACCTAGTAAAAAAAGCACAATTGATAAGAGGGCAATATTTCTCATAAAAAATAAAAGCACGCAATTTATCAGTTTGCCTTTGCAATGCTCCTTGCACGCCAAAATAAATTTTAGCATCCCAATCACATATAACTGTTCAGCCTGTAACTTTTAACTTTTTTCAACATTCATTTTTCCACACTTTTTAGATAGTCTACTTTTGCCAACTCAAAACAATAACGATGGCTGATATTCAGGAATTAGAAAAAATCGCTTCACAAGTAAGAAGAGACATTGTAAGAATGGTACACGCTGTACAATCAGGCCACCCAGGTGGGTCTTTAGGTTGTACCGAATTTCTTACCGCCCTTTATTTTGATATTCTAAAGCACAATTCCAAGTCTTTTGACATGGATGCTAAAGGAGAAGATGTATTCTTCCTTTCTAATGGCCACATTAGCCCTGTGTTTTATAGCGTATTGAGCCGCAGCGGATATTTTGATGTTGACGAGCTTAATACCTTCCGTAAAATAAACAGCCGCCTACAAGGTCACCCTACTACCCACGAAGGTTTAGAAGGTGTTCGTATCGCCTCAGGTTCATTAGGTCAAGGAATGTCAGTAGCCATTGGAGCTGCCCTTACCAAAAAAATGAACGGTGAAGACACTACTGTATATACCCTTCACGGAGATGGTGAATTGCAGGAAGGACAAATTTGGGAAGCCGCACTTTATGCACCAGCCAACAAAGTTGATAACCTTATTTGCACCATTGATGCCAACGGCCAGCAGATTGACGGTAGCACCGATGACGTATTATCTATGGGTAGCATTGCTGACAAATTCAAAGCTTTTGGATGGGAGGTAATGACCATAGAAAAAGGTAATGATATGAAGTCCGTAGTGGATGGATTAAAACATGCCAAATCCCTTACCGGAAAAGGAAAACCTGTATGTGTAGTAATGCACACCGAAATGGGTTACGGAGTAGATTTTATGCAAGGAACCCATGAGTGGCACGGAATTGCTCCAAGTGATGATCAATTGGCAGCTGCCTTGAGCCAGCTTGAAGAAACCCTAGGAGACTATTAATATATTTCTTTGCGAGGATATTTCCACATAGCTTTATTTGTAAGCCTTTGCTTCAGCACACTTGTTTCGGCTCAAAACCAAAAACAGGAGCAAGAAGTAACACGCATTTTGTTTGTATTTGACGGTTCGCAAAGCATGTATGCTCGCTGGCAAAGCGGCACTAAAATAGACATTGCTCAAAAGCTGATGACCCAAATGCTGGACAGTTTGCAAAGCTTACAAAGTGAAAGCTTTCAACTGGCCTTGCGCGTGTATGGTCATCAAAAACCTGTACCTCCGCAAGATTGCAATGATACTCGGCTTGAAGTACCTTTTAAGTATAACAACTTTGCAAGCATAAAACGTGTGCTGCGAGGGCTTTCGCCAAAAGGCACTACTCCCATTGCACGTTCTTTATTACGCTCAGCATCTGACTTTCCACCTTGCGATAATTGTAGAAACATAATTATTCTAATTACCGATGGAGTAGAAGCCTGTGACGAAGACCCCTGTGCTGCATCTTTAGCCCTACAAAAAAAGGGGATCATTTTGAAACCATTCGTTATTGGTATTGGATTGGATAATCAATTCAAACAAACCTTTGACTGCGTTGGTAATTACTATGATGCTGCCGATGAGGAGACTTTCAAAAATGTGCTTGGCGTTGTTATTTCACAAGCTTTAGATAACACCTCCGCCCAAATTAATCTTCTGGATCAATTTGATATACCATCAGAAACTGATGTAGCCATTACTTTTTACAATGAAGTAAGTGGTCAAATCAAAAAACAACTAGTTCACACCCTTAACTTTAAAGGAAACCCCGACACTATACATTTAGATCCCTTAGTAAAATATAAAATGGTGGTGCACAGCATCCCGGAACAGACGGAAGAACATATCAGTATTGCTCCCGGTAAGCATAACCAGATTGGTTTAAAAATGCCGCGTGGAGGCCTGGAGCTTAAAGTAACCAACCGAAGTGCTGATGAGCTAAAGTGTATTGTTCGTGAGCATAATTCAAAAGCTATTCTTCACGTTCAGGATTTTAATACCACACAACGATATATTGCGGGAAACTATGATTTGGAAATACTTACACTACCAAGGTATGTAATGCCCAATCAAAAAATAGAAGCAGGAAAAACAACCACCATAGCTGTTCCCCCTCCCGGCAAAGTAAACTTTAGTAGCACCGCTCCCGGCTACGGTTCTATTTTGGTAGAAAATGGAAACACAATGGAATGGGTAACAGATTTAGATAATAATACTTCAAGGCAAAGCTTAAATTTGCAACCTGGAAATTACAGAGTGGTATTTCGTTCAAAATCATCACGCAAAAGCGAATATTCAGTTACACGCACATTTACAATAACCTCGGGAAGCACCACGATAGTAAAACTTAATTAAGCATGAAAAAATACACCGATCAAGGATCAAAAGACACTCGCTCAGGATTTGGAGCAGGACTTTCAGAACTGGGAAAAACTAATGAAAATGTAGTGGCCCTGTGTGCTGATCTTACAGGTTCATTAAAAATGGGTGACTTCAAAAAAGCACATCCTGACCGCTTTTTTCAAGTAGGTATTGCCGAAGCCAATATGATGGGTATTGCAGCAGGTATGACTGTAGGTGGAAAAATTCCTTTTACTGGAACTTTCGCCAACTTTTCTACCGGACGTGTTTACGATCAAATTCGCCAGTCTATTGCTTACTCTGATAAGAATGTAAAAATATGTGCTTCTCACGCAGGTCTTACCTTGGGTGAAGATGGAGCAACACATCAAATTTTGGAGGATATCGGTTTGATGAAAATGCTTCCGGGAATGACAGTGATCAACCCATGCGATTACAATCAAACCAAAGCTGCCACCATTGCTATTGCTGAGCACCACGGCCCTGTATACTTGCGTTTTGGTCGTCCTAAGGTAGCCAACTTCACTCCAGAAGATCAAAAATTTGAAATCGGAAAAGCTGTAATGCTTAATGAAGGTACTGATGTAACTATCATTGCTACTGGCCATTTGGTATGGAAGGCTATAGAAGCTGGTGAAGCTTTGGCCGAACAAAATATCAGCGCTGAGATTATCAACATTCATACAATTAAGCCTTTGGATGATGAAGCTATATTAAAGTCTGTAGCTAAAACAGGTTGCGTAGTAACAGCCGAAGAACATCAAATGAATGGTGGACTAGGTGATAGCGTTAGCAATCTTTTGGCTCGTGAAATGCCAACCCCACAGGAGTACGTTGCTGTGAATGATTCATTTGGCGAAAGCGGAAAACCAGAAGACCTTATGGTAAAGTATGGTCTTAGCACACAAAATATTGTAGAGGCTGCAAAAAAAGCTATGGGTAGAAAATAAACTTAGCATACATATTTAAATAATTAAAAAGGTTTAAGGCTCGCTTTAAACCTTTTTCTTTTTCAGGTATCTTACTTTTATACTGAAACACAAAAGGCGGAATTGGAAGACGAAATCCAGCTTTTGCTACAGAACAAAGCCAATCATCGTCAGGCTTTTGACAAAATAGTAAAAGCATATAGCGAGCGATTATACTGGCATATCAGGCGCATGGTGCACAGCCATGATGACGCTGATGACGTGCTGCAAAACACCTACATAAAGGTGTGGCGCAATATTGCTTCCTACCGTGGTGACTCCAAGCTTTATACTTGGCTATATAGAATTGCTACCAATGAAGCATTGAACCATATTCGCCAGCAAAAACGACTATATAAAGTAGGCGATGATGTAGATCCTGAAAACCAAGCCTCCCTTAGCGGAGATGCCTATTTTGACGGAGAAGCAGCTGAAGCTAAGCTTCATTTGGCCATCCAGGGTTTGCCTGAAAAGCAACGTGCCGTATTTAATTTAAAGTACTTTGAAGAAATGAAATACGAAGAAATGTCAGAGGTGCTCGAAACCTCAGTAGGAGCATTAAAAGCTTCGTATCATCATGCAGTACAAAAAGTGAAACACTACTTAGAAAATAACGAATAATAAAGATGAGCGAATTTAATCACCCATATTCCAAAAAGGACAGCCCTTACAAGGTGCCAGAGGGATATTTTGCTCAAAAGCAAAATGATCTGTTTGCCATAGCTGATGAGAAAATTAAGCGGACTTCCTCCGTTCGTCAGCTGTCATGGATCTCGGCCGCTGTAGCTGCAGTACTAGCACTTGCCATTTTTCTTTTCCCAGGAGGAAAGCCTACCGAGCTCACATCTGAATACGTAGAAAACTACTTGTTGAGTGAGTATAATTATGGATTTACAGAAGAAACTTTATTATATGAACTGGATGGTGAAGATCTTGCGGTAGAGGATGGCTGGGAGTTTTCAGACCAAGCCGTGGAAGAATTTTTAGACAATAATTTTGATCAAACACTACATTATGAATATTATTAGAATCACCCTAGCACTCTTGCTTTCTAGCGTTACCCTGATGGCACAACGTGAAAAGCCCAATGAAGAAATGCGCGAAAAAATTGAATCTATGCGCATTGCTTATATAACGGAAAAAATAAACCTCACTCCTAAAGAAGCCCAGGTCTTTTGGCCGGTTTACAATCAGTACCGTGAAGAATTTGAAAAAATAATTCACCGTGTTGAGCCTAATGGCAAACCTCCACACCACTTGAGTGATGAAGAGCTAAATAAAATGAGTGATAAAGAAGTGCGCGAAATGCTTACCAATGAAATGGAAAAGCAAAAGCTTTTGGTTGAACACCGGGAGAAATACTTCAAAAAATTCAATGAAATACTACCAATAAAAAAAGTGGCTTTATTATATGATGCTGAAAGAGAGTTCCAAAGAAAACTGATGAGACAAATTTCTGATCGAGGCCATGAAAAAGACAGATAAATTATTTTGGAAGTAACAAAAATTTATATATTTGCGCCCCGTTAGAGGATTTCCTCAGGGAATAGTAAAATGGTGGTTGTAGCTCAGTTGGTTAGAGCATCGGTTTGTGGTACCGAGGGTCGTGGGTTCGAGCCCCATCATCCACCCATTATAAAAAGAGAGTTCCGATTTATTTCAGGACTCTCTTTTTTCGTTTATAAAAGCTGAGAAGGACGAGAAATTTACCACGAGGGCATCCAGCAGATGTCCATTTTTTCACTACAAAATAAAAAGCCTTGATATACTTCTATCCCGGCTTTACTTTTAAAAAAAAAACGATAAGTAAATGTCAATGATCGTATAGCTCCAAAAAGCTAAGGTCTTATGCTTTCCACAGCGAAAATTTACTTAAGCAATTTTAAAATTTTTGCATGAATCTCAGTGTTTTCATAAATACCTGAAAACATTTCGGCCCCTGGACCAAAAGCAAGAACTGGCACCATAGCACTACTATGTCCTCGAGTGGAAAATGAAGGATCAATTTCATCATAATCCGAAACTAAACCTCCAAACGGCACCTTTTTGCTTTTACCGCCAAGTGTAAACCCACCTGTTTCGTGGTCTGCAGTTACTATCACCAATGTATTACCGTCCTTTTCAGCAAAATCCAATACGGCTCCAACAGCCTGGTCAAAATCCAACACTTCACTAATTACATATTGTGAATTGTTTGCATGTCCGCCCCAATCAATCTGTGACCCTTCAATCATAATGAAAAAGCCATCCTCATCTTTATTCAAAAACTCAATACATAATTCACTAGCCTCTTTTAAAAATTCACCTCTCCCGTTTATCATTTTGGGCATACCATCAGAGGCAAGCAAATACCCAAATTTCGTGCTGGTATTATTTAGCCTTAGAGGGGATTTATCTAATCCTGTTGTGTTTATAGAAAATCCTTTACTCTCCAAATCTTTTATCAAGCTCCCGCTCTCGAAGTATTTGAGACCACCCCCTGCAAAAAAATCTACGGGAGCTTCTAACATCTGCTTAGCTATGCTTGCTGCACTTTTCCTTGATTTTTCATGAGCAAAAAAAGAAGCAGGTGTAGCATGCGTAATAGAGGATGTAGAAATCAAACCTGTACTTTTGCCTTCTTTGGAAAGATACTCCAGTAATGTTTCAGCACATTCTTTATCCATATCTAAGCCAATAGCACCGTTGTATGTTTTTTTTCCTGTGGATATTGCTGTTGCTCCTGCTGCTGAATCCGTAATTTTATGAGATCCAGAAGATGTTTTACTAAGACCTACTATAGGAAATCTAGAAAAATTTGGTTCCTTTTTAGCATAGTAGTAAGAAGCTGACATTTGACTTACACCCATTCCGTCACCAATCATTATAATTATATTTTTCGGCTTCTTTGGTTCCTTACTTACTTGAAAAGAAGAACATGTAGCTATAACCACTAAGGCAAATGCGAGAGATATAAAGTTTACTTTCATTGTGAATTTTGTAATACTGCACAAAAGTGATGAAAAGCAAGTTGCAAAAAAAGTTTAGTGATCTGTGTGTTATACTTTTCACATACGGATATGTACATTCGCGTTATGAAGATTATTGAAACCCCAATTTCAGGATTGCTTGAAATCGAACCAGCTATTTTTGGCGACCATCGAGGATATTTTTATGAATCTTATAATAAGGAAGCATTTTACAAAGCCGGTATTACTGCCGAATTTGTACAGGACAATCAATCCCTTTCTTCAAAGGGAGTTTTACGCGGACTACATTTCCAAAACCCTCCTCATGCACAAGGAAAACTAGTGAGAGTAATTACTGGAGCTGTACTTGATGTGGCTGTCGACATACGGGTGGGATCTCCAACCTACGGCCAACATCATGCTGTAGAACTTACTGGTGAGAACAAAAAAATGTTTTGGATTCCTCCGGGTTTTGCCCA
This sequence comes from Bacteroidia bacterium, assembly GCA_030427285.1. GTDB lineage: Bacteria > Bacteroidota > Bacteroidia > Flavobacteriales > Schleiferiaceae > Owenweeksia. The sequence continues at coordinate 21,889 of JAUHWX010000003.1, read as the reverse complement.
TGGTTTTCTCACCAAAAAAGATGACACGATTTTTGCATATAAATGCACAGCACTTTATAACAAAGCCAGTGAAGAATCGGTATTATGGAGTGATTTGCAACTCAACATTAACTGGGATATTGAGGCTCCGTTGGTTTCGGAAAAGGATCAAGAGGCACAGGCATTTGATAAATTAAAATCTCAGTTTCAATTTATATGAACACATATTTAAAAAAGGCGGCACTAATCATCGTACTAATAAGCGGGGCAAGTTTTCTTACTTACCACACCTATGATGGAATGACTGATGATAATTTCCAAATGGTTTTTAACGAAAAGTACGGCATCTATGCTTTGAGCCTGCCAGAAGATATCACCTTTGCTGAAGAAGAAATACCATTTGATGATCCCGAAATTTATGAACGTTTTGATCGAGAATTACTTGTGAACACTTATTGGCAAAGTCAAACTATGCTCTTTTACAAACGCTCAAATCGCTATTTCAAAATAATAGAACCCATCCTTAAAAAAAATGGTGTACCTGATGACTTTAAGTATTTATCGTTAGTTGAAAGCGGTTTAACCAATGTAGTTTCTCCGGCTGGCGCCACAGGATTTTGGCAGATAATGGAAGCAACCGGAAAAGGTTATGGTTTGGAAATAAACAAGGAAATTGATGAGCGTTATCATTTGATAAAATCTACCGAAGCCGCCTGTAAATATCTTTTAGAAGCTAAAGCCGAACTAGGCACATGGACATTGGCTGCTGCCTCGTACAATATGGGAATTACTGGTATAAAAAAACAGCTAGAAAGACAAGAAGCGCAAGGATATTATGGCTTAACGCTAAATAGTGAAACTTCCAGATATGTGTTTAGGATATTGGCCGCCAAAGAAATAATGAGTAACCCTATAAAGTATGGGTTTCACTTTCGTGAAAAAGACTTGTATCAACCCATACCTACATACACTGTAAAAGTTGATAGTTCCGTTACCAACTTTGGAAAATTTGCCCATAAATTGGGGATTAACTATCGTATTTTAAAATACCATAATCCATGGTTGAGATACGACTACCTGCCTAACAAAGCTGGCAAGACCTACGAGATTGAAATTCCCAAAGAAGGATATTTTTCATTAGTAGATAGCAACCCTATGGAAATCGAGGTAATTTTAGATTCTACAGCTTCTGATACCATAAAAGCCATAAGTGACTCTCTGTAAGTTGACAATCACAATACCCGCGTGCCAAAATAATCGATGCATCAGAAGCATGGCATCAAATTCATCTATGGATATCACCAATTAGCTATAGCTAAATTGGTAAATTTGCTGCCTGAATTTTCACCCTTCATGACACAAAATAACCCAGTGAACGAAAAAGATCAAATTGAAGTTTACGGAGCCCGCGTTCACAATCTTAAAAACATTGATGTTGTAATACCTCGAAATAAACTAGTGGTGATTACCGGGTTAAGTGGAAGTGGAAAATCATCCTTAGCGTTTGACACCATTTATGCCGAAGGTCAAAGGAGATACATCGAAACTTTTTCAGCTTATGCCAGACAATTTTTAGGCAGCCTGGAGCGCCCTGATGTAGATAAAATAAACGGCCTCAGCCCCGTAATTTCAATTGAGCAAAAAACTACAAGTAAAAATCCTCGCTCAACGGTAGGTACCGTTACAGAGATTTATGATTTCTTGAGGCTTCTCTATGCAAGGGGCTCAGTTGCCTATAGCTACAATACGGGCGAAAAAATGGTCAGCTATACGGATGATAAAATCAGGGATTTGATAATTGAGCACTTTTCAGGAAAACGAATCAACATTCTTGCTCCACTGGTGCGTTCAAGAAAAGGGCATTATCGCGAACTTTTTGACAGTATCACAAAGCAAGGGTTTGTAAAAGTTCGTGTAGATGGTGAAATTATCGATGTTACGAAAGGTATGAGACTTGACCGCTACAAAACACATGACATTGAAGTGGTTGTCGATCGATTAAAAGTTGAAAACGATCCTAACGATAAAAGATTACGAGAATCAATTACCGTTGCCATGCAGCAGGGTCACGGTACCATTATGGTAGTTGAGCACGAGGGTGAAAAGCCACGGTTTTTTAGTCGAAACTTAATGTGCCCTACTACCGGAATTTCATATCCGGAGCCAGAGCCTAATACGTTTTCTTTCAATTCACCTAAAGGAGCATGCCCAAAATGCAGTGGTTTGGGGGAAGTGTCAGAAATTGACATGGACAAAGTTATTCCTGACCCAACAAAAAGTATTCGCAAAGGTGGACTTACTCCACTTGGTGATTATAAAAAGACTTGGATTTTCAATCAATTAGAAATTATTGGAGATAAGTATGGTTTTGATATTACTACTCCAATTAAAGACATTCCCAAAAAGGGAATGGAAGTGATTCTTCATGGCTCGGATGAAGCGTTTGAGGTAGAAAACAAAAACCTTGGCATTACCCGCAAGTACAGTATAAACTTTGAAGGGATAATCAATTTTATCCTCACTCAAAATGAAGAAGCAAAAAGTAAATCCATAAAACGCTGGGCCGAGGGGTTTATGAATAAAGTGGTGTGTGATGAATGCAATGGGGAACGCCTTAAGGTAGAGTCACGTAATTTTAAAATTGGAGATAAAAACATTTCCAACCTTGCAGGAATGAGCCTTGGTTCGCTTCAACATTGGTTTGAAAATATTGAACCTGAGCTCAATGAAAACCAAAAACAAATTGCCACAGAAATACTGAAGGAATTAAGAACTCGAGTTTCCTTTCTGCTTAATGTTGGTCTCAACTATCTAAGTCTAAATCGACCAGCCAAGTCACTTTCAGGTGGCGAAGCTCAGCGCATTAGATTAGCCACCCAAATAGGCTCTCAGCTTGTTAATGTTCTCTATATTCTGGATGAGCCTAGCATTGGTCTTCACCAAAGGGATAATCACAAGTTGATTAAATCCTTAATGGAGCTTCGCGATGTAGGTAACTCCGTAATTGTGGTGGAACATGATAGAGATATGATTGAACAGGCTGATTATATTCTCGATATTGGACCCCATGCTGGCCGCAGAGGTGGCAGTATTGTTGCCTCAGGAAGCTTCCAGGATATTTTGAATAGCCATAGCCTTACCGCTCAGTACATCAATGGAGAACGAGAAATTGCAATACCAGAAAGCCGAAGGGAGGGCAACGGGAAATATATAACACTCAAAGGGGCCAAAGGCAACAATCTAAAGAATGTTTCCGTAAAACTCCCTTTAGGTAAACTCGTAGTAGTTACCGGTGTTTCTGGCAGCGGAAAATCAACATTGATCAATGAAACTTTGTATCCGGCTCTAAGTGCTCATTTTTACAATTCAGTAAAAAAGCCTTTGGAGTACAAAAAAATAACGGGCCTGGAGAATATTGATAAGGTAATAGACATAGATCAATCACCTATCGGCAGAACTCCACGGTCTAATCCAGCCACTTATACTGGTGTACTTTCGTATATCCGTGACCTTTTTGCAAACCTTCCTGAGTCAAAAATACGGGCGTACAAGCCTGGGCGCTTTAGCTTTAATGTAAAAGGAGGGCGCTGTGAAACCTGTGAGGGAGCAGGCATCAGAGTAATTGAAATGAATTTTCTTCCGGATGTATACGTTCCCTGCGAAACTTGTCAAGGAAAGCGCTTTAATAGAGAAACACTTGAAATCAGATACAAAGGAAAGTCTATAGCCGATGTGCTTGACATGAGTGTAAATAATGCCGTTGAGTTTTTTCAGAGCATTCCCAAAATCTACAATAAAGTAAAAACGCTTTGCGATGTTGGTTTAGGCTATATTACGCTGGGGCAACAATCTACCACCCTTTCTGGCGGTGAAGCACAGCGTGTAAAGCTTGCAACAGAATTGAGCAAAAGAGATACTGGAAAAACCATGTATATACTTGATGAACCTACCACCGGTCTTCATTTTGAGGACGTTCGTGTACTTATGAGCGTTATTGAAAAATTGGTGAATAAAGGAAACTCTGTTGTAATTATCGAACATAATATGGATGTTATAAAGGTTGCTGATCATATTATTGATGTAGGACCGGAAGGAGGTGAATCAGGTGGTGAAATTGTTTTTGAGGGAACTCCTGAACAAATTGTACTAAATAAGCAAAGCTACACCGGCAAATACCTTAAAATGGAAATTGAAAAAGTTCACCCAGCCGCTCAGACTGAAAACTTAAATAATTAGAAAAGCTATACAATCAGATAAATATGAATAATAACAATTCAGACGAGCAACCTAACGGAGAACATCAGTTAGACGGAAAAAATTGGAGTGAGATTAAATCCAACGATAGCTGGGCAATCTTCAAGATAATGTCTGAGTTTGTAAATGGTTATGAAAAACTTGCTAAAATTGGACCATGCGTTTCCATTTTTGGTTCTGCACGTACAAAGTCTGACCATCCTCAGTACAAGTTAGCTCAGGAAATAGCTTTTAAGCTTACACAAAAGGGATATGGTGTAATTACTGGAGGTGGGCCCGGTATGATGGAAGCTGGTAATAAAGGAGCTCAGCGGGGAGCAGGAATTTCGGTTGGATTAAACATCGAGCTACCTATGGAGCAAGAGCCTAATCCATACATAGATCAAGACAAAAACTTAAACTTTGATTACTTTTTTGTTCGAAAGGTTATGTTCGTTAAATACTCTCAAGGTTTTATCGTAATGCCTGGAGGCTTTGGTACACTTGATGAATTGTTTGAGGCAATAACATTAATTCAAACCTTTAAAATTAGTCGCTTTCCTATTGTACTGGTTGACACTAGTTTTTGGTCAGGTCTTATTGATTGGATAAAAGAAGTTCTGCTAACCCGTGAAAAAAATATAAGCCCTTCAGATCTAGATCTTTTTACAATAGTAGACACTTCCGAGGAGGCTGTACAGGTTATTGAAGACTTCTATAACAGGTACATGTTGAAGCCTAACTTTTAAGTTCTCCTCACTTTCTGGTTATAATCGTCCCTCACTCACCTTAGCTCACTAGCCAGTACTATTCATTTCATTGGTAATAAAAATCATCCTATGAAATAAGTCTGAATTGAAATTTTGAATCCTAAACTTTCGCAAGTTTCCAATTTAGGGAATTTTAAATTGTGTACGTATAAAGCTTTGATAAATGCTTTATGCTACACTTATTAATATCCAGAGCGATCGTAAAATGCAGCATTAATATAAATGCAAAAGTCCCGCTATACAATGTATAGCGGGACTTTTATAAAACTTATAATCTCACAGAATTAAGGAATATAAACTTGTCCTGCAGCTGGGAAATCATACCAAGTAGTATTTAACACACCACCTGAAGAAGCCCAAAGTGCAAACTGTGGATACGCAGTCAAAATATCTACTTTTTCTAGAGGCCACTCAAACGTGTTTGATGGAATATCTAGAGCCCATGGCAAGTTAGTAGCTGGAATAGTTTTGTAGAACCTTCCCATTCCAGGATTTGAATCATCATCAACTGTTCCAAACAATGCATCATTGTGAAGTTCAGAATCTCTCATATCAGCAAGGTGAATTTCCACACCAGTCTGCTGATTTGCAAAAATGAACGAGTTATAAGGAGGCAAGCCTAATTCCCATGGCTGAACATTTCCAGAAACCATTTCTATCACAATGTTTTCAGTAACGAAGTTACCTTTACCACCTCCATTCACAGTGTTGAAGAAACTACCAGAATTAATGTCCTGAACAATTATATCATTTGCAGCATCCCAGTTGTACATTAATACATCAGTAGGAGTTGTTTGAAGGTCGCCATCGTTAGGGAAATTACCAAATGAAGATCTACCGGTAATTCCAGCAATATCTGCTTTAGCAATGTCATCAGAAAGCAAAGTACCAAAACCATTGTTATAACCAGCACCTGCCGCTCTTAGCTCATAGTTAGCACGTACTTCGTGTACATAGCCCATAGCATGAATAGCGTGAGTAATATTGTAACCTACAACTTTATCATTGAAATCATAGTCACCCTTAGCTGGCCATAAATCTTCAAATACTAAAGTTCCTTCAAAGTCGATCAAACAAGCAACATCTGGGTTACCTGGCTCATCATCATACTGGTCAATAATACCATCTTGATCACTATCTACAACATTACCAGTTGGAACAACTAAACCAGGAGCGCAGCTTGGAATTAAATCTCCAGAAGCGTAGAAGATACAGTCATTAAAATCATAATCTCCGTAAGGGTAGTTGATATCTTCGAATGTAAATAACTGAACATCTTTACCGTTGATATTATCAGTAAATGATAGCATGTGCTTATTAAAGGTAGGATCAGCACAAACATTTCCTCCATTATTATTAACTCCCATATCGGTATTCAAATCATCATCACCAAAGAAGCTAAATACACTAGAAGGAAATTGGCCATACTGAACACCTGGAAGACTTTGGTTCCAAGTATTAGCTAGAAGTACCCAAGCAATACTTGTATTCTTTGGGAAAGTACCAAGTTTTACCTTATCACCCGCTTGAAGTACTGAACCAGACTCCGTAGCATTAGGGAAAATAACAAAGATAGAGTCAATTGCGGCTGCACTTGCAGGAGGGCTTCCCGCTGGGTAGTAGTAATAAGCTAATGCATTAGAGAAACCGGCTCCTTCAGTAACGAAGGTAACGAATACCTCAGCATCATCCTTTGAAGTGGTAACTTGACTACAAAACAAATCATTAATCATATTCTTACGAACATTGTCGCAAGGAAGGTGATTTTTCTCTGGAAGAGTTATAGCTAGCGCATCAATGTACGCCTGAGTAATAACATCTGGCGTCTCCAAGTTAGTAGGAACACCATTACCATTAAAGCCTCCCAAGTAGTAAACATTACCATTTGGAAATGCTGCAGCCGGTGTCGCTGGATGAGGTGCAACAGAATTTTTATCAAAAACTCTAGGTTGAGGAACTCCAGAAAAATGAGCTCTTAAGGTAGAACCAGTTACACTAGCAGTTATTCTGTTACCACCAACACCTAAAGTATTAGCAACAACAACAACCTCTTTTATAGAAGATTTTAATTTAATAGGAGATTCTAAAACACCTTGATTATTCGTAAATCCTGAGAATAAAATCTCACCTCCTAAATAAGGATCTTTGTCATAAATATCAATTCTAACTTGACCTTTAGCAATTCCTTCGATACCAACAACACTAATGTCAGTCATCAATTCATTGCTAGAAGACCAATTAAACGAAGAAGGAACTTTAAGATCCTCAATGTTATCAACACCTCCAAAGCCTACTGCTTCAGAAGTTGGCTTGTCCTTGTTACAGGACGCTAGTGCCATGGTTAGGGCAGCTATGCACAATAATCTCTTTTTCATCTTGCTTTTACTTTTAAGTTAATTAATGGGTTAACAAACTACACGGATAAAATTATTAGAGCCGTGCTGCATATGTTGAATAGCTAAAAGCAAGACTCTTGCCACGAAAAAAATAAATCGCAATACACTGAAAATCAAAGCTATATTCACCAACACCCCTAAAAAGAGTATTCCCAATATTGGAAATATGGTACTTGGTCTTTGCTTATTGGGAAATCACTTGTTTTTTAAACGTATTCTACTTACCAAATTATGTCTAGCGTTAGCTTCTGGTAAAGGGAGGAATCAGAATCCGTATACTGAAAATGTGATTTTTGACTAAAACAAGCTCTTTGAAGAAGTTGCGCATAGAACTCAAGAACCACAACCATTAAGATATGATCAACTCAGTTTGACAACCATATATCGCCAATCATTAACCACAAGGAGATTTAAGCTTCAAGCTTTTTCTACCTTTTTCATCCTTGATGCTTTTTCCCACATCGATTTTTGAGAACCATTAATCCACCTTAAGGCTCCCGCAAATACGGCATAGTTCATTATCGTAAAATAGTAGGGGATAAAAAGCATTTTTACTCGAACCTTTCTAGCTTCAAATGCCCACCCCACCAACGCCATGGAGTAAAACAAAAGCTGGGCTACAAACAATGCAAAGTATGCTCCACCGACATTTTGAAGCACCAATAGAATGTTTAGAACTAATATTATTGGCAATGAAAAGGCTGTAATAGACCATCTTAAAACCCTATGAGAGATGTATTGAAATGTCAATATCACATTGTTAAATGGGTTTAACAATGATCTTAGTCTGAAAATTGCCTGCCATCCACCTGCTGCAATTCTTATCTTTCGCTTCAGCTCTTCGGTGACGTTTTCACTTCCGGTTTCTACAGCATAAGCCTTTGGCTCATAAACAATTTTGTACCCTTTTTCACAAATTCTCAAAGATTGAACAAAATCATCCAAAATTGTATCTTCCTCCAGATCCTCTACCAAATGTGATCTGAAAGATATAAGCTCTCCAGCTGCTCCTACAACAGAATACAATTCACTATCCAGACGCTTCAACAATGACTCATATTTCCAATACATTCCTTCTCCTGCACCGCTTACATTGGATTGAGACTCCATGCTGATTCTTTTCTCACCAGAAACTCCCCCCACAGAATCGTTTTGGTAATGTTTTACAATTTCTCTGACGCATTGCTTATTTAGCATTGTATTGGCGTCACAAAAAATAACAATAGGAGTTTTTACAAATTTCATCGCGCGATTCTCGGCTGCAGCTTTACCTCCCCTCTTATCCTCATGAATAACTTCCACACCATCGACTTTACCTAAAATCTCGAGTGATTTATCGGTTGATCCATCGGTTATAAATAAAATGTTAAGTTTTGATTTAGGGTAATCTAAGGATAGTGAGTCCAATGCTTTGTCCATTATATATTCCTCCTCATTATAACATGGAATAACTAAGGTTACATTAGGTTCAAAAATTTTATGAAAAGTTTGTCTCTTACCAAATCTTCTTTTGAAGATGATAAGGATATACAACACTATTCCATACCCGATGTAGGTATAAAAAACTAATAATATGAGGCTCCAAAAAATGATCTCGATATTTAGGTTCATCTGAATACTTTCTTATAAATCTCTAACATTTGATTAGCCGAATTATCCCATTTAAATCCAGAAGCTCTTTTCTTTCCTAGAAGCGCAAGCTTTTCTTTCAATTCTTCATTTTCAGATAAGTACAACATTCCTTCGGTTAGACTACTTACTTCAAAGGGGTCAATTAGGTAAGCTGCATCTCCAGACACCTCTGGCATTGATGCTCTGTTTGAAGTAATAACCGGTACTCCACCGGCCATCGCTTCCAAGATTGGTATTCCAAAGCTCTCCCGTTTACTGGGGTAGAGAAACAAAGCAGCATTTTGAATAATAACAGGCAAATCCGTATTATTAATGTATCCTGTAAAATGAATTTGATCAAAGTATTCACTCAACCCTTCTGATTTCAGAATATCTCTTACCAGCTCACCATCCAAATCCGCCACAACCAAATAAATATCCTTCCCTGATTTCTTGAGAAAGCTTGCAAAAGCCAAAATGGTATTTCGAGTATTCTTCTTAGGATCAGTATTTCCTAAAAACAAAAAATACTTCTTAGGTAGTTTGTACTTATCCAGTATTTTTTGTGCTGACTCTTCATTAATTCTCTCAAAAAAATGAGTTGCAACACCATTATACACCACATCTACTTTTTCACTTGGAAGGTTTAAAAAATCTATTAACCGCTTCCTTTCAAAATTTGAAACCGTAACAATTTTTTTTGCCTTGCGCATGTTTACTCTAACCACCAGTCGTCTGTAATAATTTCCAAAACGCTGATATGCAGTATAGCCCTTGGCAAAAAGTGGGTTATTCTCTAAGTAAATAATATCATGAATTGTAATTACCGTAGGAACACTTGAATAAAGAGGTGCAGTATTGGATGTACAATGGAGAATATCGCAAGCGTATTCCTTTACATACCTGGGCAGCAGAATTTGCTCCCAAACAACAAATGTGCCCCCAAATGTTACAATTTTTAAATTATCTGACTCTGAGAGACATGCAGCATCTGGCCCTTCATTCGTAAAGACTATATATTGGTTATCGTTATCCAATCTGCTTAGTGCCCTGATTAACTCTAAGGCCACGAAATCCATTCCGTGCTTATTTTCTCTAAAAATCCGCTGAGCCTCAAAACCTATAATCATGGATATCACCAAAAAAAAATGAATACGATTTAAACTATCCTTGCATCGAGTACGTCCTTTCCTATTTCAAGTATGGACTAAAAAAATGCAACTGATATAGAATAACCATAGCTATTCTATATCAGTTTGGATTGCAATATACGATGGATTGTATAATACAGTTAGCAACATCTGAAAATTCACCATTCTTATTTGCAGGTCCGTTTCCAATCCATTGTAATGAATGAGTTTTGAAGAAGTGCGCTAACCTAAAAGTGCCTTGTTGATCTTTTAAACTCTAAAAAATAACAATTAGAAATATTCAATAAGATTTAGTTAGTTTGTGTCTTAAAGCTTTTTCAATTCTACACTACACATGATTATTACTCCTTCTATGAAAAGTTTAATTCTACTAATTTTTCTATCATTCAACTCGTTTGCACAAATACACTTGAATAGGCCATTGCCCGAAATACTTGAGGATGACGTTAAGGTTATTGAAAAAGACATAGTTGGCTGGAGCATTAGCTTGGACGGACAGTGGGTTTCAGAAGACATGATAATACCTCTACGTGGTGTTTCTGAAAATGAACAAGTACATGAAGGGGAAGAAAATACTTTGGGCTTAGATAATATTTCTAAACTTTTTTTATATCCCACACTTTTTGGTCAAGACACTCTTTATATTCTGGTTAAACTTTCTGAGTCAGGATTTTATGAGTATCCTGCTACTCAACAAAAATGGACATCCACACAAATGGCCTACTACTATGTTTTTGACGCCAAAGAAGTTAAAAAACTAAGGAGTGATGAAGCTACTGTACACACAGCTAAAATCAATCTGCGAGATTACGGCTCAATAGAAGGAGTAAAAAGCAAAAGGATCGTACGTCATTTACAGGAAAATTTAGTGATTAAGCCAAAAACTGAGCAACTATTAGTTGTACACCTAAAGTTTGACGGTGCAAATAAAGACAAGATCTATTTTCAGTTATCCTCACAGCACAATGTATTTTCGGAAATAGATGGAATAACCAAAGACATAACATTTAATGGAAAATCTTTGTACAAAAGCCCGACTCTGTTAAATTATATTCACTACGAGTACGATAAGGAAGCCTTTTTTGATTTTTTTAATCTGGATTGATTCTTTGCTCAAACCAATTTCTTTAGTTTAAAACCATGAATGACGCCTCTCTGTCAGCCAAGCTTACAAGCCCTGCATTTAAGTATCTATTAGCGGCTCTATTTGTTGTTGGGGTATTTTTGTCATTTCTGGTAAAGGGGGCAATGATTCTTTATATTGTTCTTATAATCCCCTTGGTAGTTTTGTTCCTCTTGACTTTATTCCAAAATCCGAAATTTGGAATTTATTCATCTATGTTTCTAAGCTTTCTTATACCAACATTCAGCAAGTTTGTATATGATCTACCTTACGGCCTTGCTGTTGAAAGCATTTTGATACTCACCTATGTCGTTCTATTTTTCAAGCACTTCAAAAAAATAGACTTTACCCCCGCCAAAAATAGTATTGTCCTATTAATATTTGTTTGGATGGGATATATCTTCTTACAGCTAGCTAACCCTGAGGCCAAAAGCCTTTTGGCTTGGGCGTTTGCAATGAGGGGAATTGCGCTTTTCCAGCTACTATTAATCCCGTTAGCTTTTGTTTTACTAAATACTAAAAGAGATCTAATACAATTCATAGTATTTTACTTTGCAATGACTCTCATCAGTTTAATATGGGCGGCAAAGCAGCATCAAATAGGTTTAACAGCAGCCGAAACCAATTATCTGTACAGTTCTGGTGCTGCCAAAACGCATATACTCTTTGGTAAACTCAGAGTTTTCTCAGTATACTTTGATGCAGGAACTTTTGGTGCAGCTGCCGGGCAGGTTTGTATTATAAGTGCCTTACTCTACCTAGGCCCGTTTAGAAAACTCTACAAGTATATGTTTTTGGCAATGGCCATTTTTGCATTTTATGGAATGATGATAAGCGGAACACGTGGAGCATTAGCTATTCCTGCGGTCGGTACCATTGTTTATGTATTACTAATAAAAAACCTTAAGTACATTTTTATAGGGGTAGCTATTCTCGCATTTGGATTGGTGTTTCTTAAATTCACAACTATAGGAAACTCAAACTATGACATTCGAAGACTGAGAAGTGCATTAGATCCCGAAGATGCCTCTCTAAATGTAAGACTCGAAAACAGGGAAAAATTATCAGTTTACCTACAAGGAAAGCCCTTTGGCGGAGGGGTTGGATCGGTAGGCTTTGTTGCACAAGAATTTAGCCCAAATACGTGGCTTGCGGGCTTTCAAACGGATGGACTATATACAAGAATAAGAGCAGAAACAGGTATTGTTGGCTACAGTTTATACCTATGTATATGGTTATTCATCTTGTATAAAGCATTTAGAGTTTGCTGGGATCTAAAAGATCCTAAGCATAAAAGTTTAGCCACAGCATTTTTGGCAAGTTATGCCGGTGTACTGGTTTCAAATTATGGGAATGAAGTAATGACTCAATACCCCATTAACTACGCAACATTTGTAACCCTGGCTTTTATATTTATCATCAAAAAGTGGGATGATAAAGCACTGGAAAAGGCAAACACTTCCACAATCAATTCTGAGAAAGAAACCCTCACCCACTCTTATTAAGACCTGTGTGACATCAGCAAGGGCTACTTGAGTTACTCTTTATTTTGCTTTGGATTTTGATTTTGATGCAATTTTAGAATTAAACTGTAGCGTCAAAATTGTTTTAATAAACTTGCGCAGTGGCGATCTTGTTTTCTTTATTTCACCCAAAACACTGTCCATGTGATCCGGATCTAATCCATTCAGCAGTAATCTCGGTTTTGTGTTAAGCACAGATGAAAATTCAGCTAATGCGAATTTATCCGATTTGTTCCATGACATTTTTGAGGACACTACACAAATCGCCATATCAAACTTTTCTACTACTTCAATCGGGTATGGCTCAGTTAGAACGGCTTCGAAATCCATAAACACGTAATCATAGCTTGAAAAATTCACGCTTGATCCAGGCACCAAATCTTCTAATTTGCTAGCAATCAAAAAGTTTTTGTTTATATCATATTTAATGAAGTCATAGCCGGCTTCACCGTTACTCTCCAATTTATCATCAGAACTAAGCAGTAGAACTCGCTTATCCAATCTGGTCATTTCTTGAGCCAAATTGTGGGCCATAAAAGACTTACCTTCTTCATCTCTAATACTAAATACCAAAACTGAAAACTCCTTGGTATCTCGTGAAGTGTTGCCTCTTAAATGCTCTTCATATCTTATATTTTGTATCAAATGGCTTATGCTCTTATCGACTAGCCAATCCAACTGTACCATTTTGTACTCTGACCGCAAATTTAAGTTTGGAAATGCTCCCAGGAGTTTCATTCCTGTCTTGCTCTCAGCGTTTTCCACACTTTTAAGGGTATTATCCAAAAATTCAACTAGAAATATTAATACAAAGGGAACAATAAATCCTACAATCGCGGCAACCAAAACTAGTAATAAACGCTTTGATTTAACCGGCTCAACAGGGTATTTGGGAGGAACAGTCACCACGAGTCCACCGGTGGATAACGATTCACTTTGTTGTTTGGTTAAAGCGGCATTTAAGCTATTATTTAGCTCTAAGTACTTTCTTTCAGCAACATCAACAGCTCGCTCCAACCTTCCCAACTGAGAACCCAAAGGTGAGAATTCACTATATGCATTCTTAAAAAAAGACCCTCGATTTGAAAGAATTTTTAATTTGGCATTACTTGCATCTAATGCGATAGTTGCGTCTAACCACTCCTGAAGCACATCCTTATTTGACACCCCTTCTTTGGTACGGCTATACTCATTTCTTTTTGCCAGATTATTGCTCAATTCAGCCTCTAATTTAGCTGCTTCATTTCTCAATTGCTCCAGCCTTGCCTCGTCTTGATAATATACTTCGAGCTCTGCTATTTTTGAGTTTATATCAGACAGGCGTTTTCTTTTCATCAGTAGTTCATCGGAAAACTCAACAACCTTCTTGTTTAACTCTAATTTTTTTTCAAGCTGTGACACGGACGCCTGAGCTGCTGCTTGAGCCCGCAGTTCTTTTTGATATTCCTGTTCTAGCTCGGTTTGCAAACTCGCGATGTTTTGGGTTTGCTGCTCATAATTTATAATCTTGTTACGAATTCTAAAATCTCTTAATGAATCTTCTTCCTTCACCAAATCTAGCCTTGCCGCCTCCACTTTATCCATAAAATAGTCGACTACATCATTTGTTTGACCAATTCTAATGGTTAGCAGCTTTTGCTTAAAAACATCATTTAAGATCTCTAAAGTATTCTGACATATCCCAGCATCTGTCCAGGTATAGATCATTTCTACTAAGTCAGAATTAGCGATTCTACCTATTCTAAGGCCTTTGCTAATGCCACTTGTGCTATATGGTGAAACATCACTACCAAATAGTTGACTAACCATGTAAGAATCATAGTTTTTCTCTCGAAACTCATTAATATTCTCAACGGTACGCTCTTCAGAGTCGGCAACTAGAATGGAGTCTCGAAACTCATCTGTAACCAGCTCTTTATAGTAGGCCCAGGCCTCTTCACCAATTACTTTCTTCTTAGGACTATCAAGCATCATATGACTTGCCAATAATCTTACTCCTACTTCTCCGAGTGTTTGCTCTGATTTGATAACATTAATTAGGTTATCAAATTGATTGTTTGTTCTCATCCAATCGCCAGCATATCCTTCTACAGATTCAACACTTGTTCCAGAAACCAGTCCTGTATAAATTTCTGTTCTCACCTCATACGTTTGCGGCAGCCCGTATGTAGAAAAGAAAACCAAGCATGCTAACGCAAGGGAACTTAGCAGCAGGAGGTTAATATTTCTATTGATCAGCCTAAAAAATTGTACTAAAGTCATAACTAATTTTGAGTATTTTGAAGCTTACTAATAGGCATACCAATTAACCTTTCAAGCTGCAGATAGGTTACACTAAATTCATATTTTAGTGATTCATATTCTGTTGAATACTTAGCTTTCAATGAGGTATTTACACCTAATTGATCAAGTGTCAACTCCCCATCTCGGAAACGCTCAATTGACATTTCATAAATAAGATCCGAAGATTCCTTTGCTTCAGAGCTTATTCTAATTAATTCTTGAATAAGTAATAATCTGTTATAGGTTTCTACAACCTCACGTTCCGTTAAACGCTCCTGGGTAGTCTTTCTTGCTTCTTCGATTTCAACACTCATTTCGGCTGACCTAATCTGGTCTTTCCTGCCAACAAAGTAACTTAATGGAATATTTACCGAAAGAAATGTATAGGCACCTACTGAAAGATCTTGTGGAAAGAGTAAAGCTTGATTACTAGTAACTCCACCTCCACTAACTGCACCATATCGGTATTGAGCACCTATGGAAACAAGGTTCGTCCAGTCTTTTTTTACAAGTCCTAGCTCATACTCCTGCTGCTTGGTACTTGCAATATTAAAATCCAGTTCAGGTGAATTTTCCTTAGCAACTTCTATCAGTAAGCTTAGTGGGGGCAAATATTCAGCTAAATTCACTCCGATAGCATCTGTAATACTATCTTCTCTGGTAACCAATTCACCTTCGGCACCTCCTTGCCCAAAGGCTCCATAACAAAGTAGTAATAAAAAAAAGTAGAGATAATGTTTCATGAGTTTAAACGTTTTCTTTTTGAAATAACGCGGGAACGGTTCGCAAAATTAGCCTTATGTCATTCCATAAGCTGACCTTTCGAGCATATTGATTATCCAATGCTTTTCTTTCTTCGTCACTCATTTCACCTTTTCCGCGTTTCATAACTTGCCATAGGCCTGTAATTCCAGCGGGAGCCAAAAACCGCTCGCCCCAATCATCCGATGTAAGCTGCTCAGCTTCGTATAGTGGTAAGGGGCGGTTTCCCACAATGGACATATCCCCTTTTACTACATTAATTAGCTGGGGTAATTCATCAATACTGGTATTTCTTATAAACTTACCTACCCGAGTAACTCGAGGGTCATTCTTAAATTTCACAAAAGTACCTGCCTGCTGCTTTTTTTTATAAACCAGATACTCTTCTTCACTCATTGGTTGCCCATCCTTATATAATAAGGTAGGTGGTTCTTCGGTTTTCTTATTTTGCGATACCAATTCGTTTGGGTCTGGCTCCTCTGCGTCTATTGCATACTGGTTTAAATGTTTCATACCGGCCACTCGCTTATCGGCATCCATATACATCGATCTTAGCTTGTAAAAATCGAAAACTCTATAGCCTGTACCTACTCGCTTACTTACATACCATATTGATCCAGGGCTTTCTATTTTAATAGCTATAGCTGCCAAAATTATTACAGGTGAGAATACAACCAAGGCGCAACCGGCAACTACTAAGTCAAAAATTCGTTTTGTCCAAGGAATATGATATTCTTGATACTCCACCTTCTTAGCAGTGTTTAATCGAGCCTCAAGCATTTCTTTTAGAAAATTAATCCGATATACTACGGTTTTTGCCTTTACATCACTAGAATACACTTCTGAAATACCAGACTTGAGCAGAGAAATTCTTAATTTCTTTTCAGGGTGGTTGACTACTAATCCAAAGGGTATTTGATGCTTATTAAAGTGTTCCCTGAATTTTTCAAAAATCCCGGTACCATTGAGCCCCTTTAGCCTGAAGTCAGATAGCACAAAATCGATGTCCGCTAATGACTCTAATGCATTGGAAAAACCAACCACATTGGAAACTCTATTAACTGTCAAATTAGGCTCCTCATCCAATCTTCGATGGAGCTCTTGATCTTCTCCAATGTAGAGTATTTTCTTCACGAACGAAGTTTTATCAAATTATCAATTCGCAACCCCAGTTCTTCTGGATTAAAAGGCTTAATAAGGTAATCATTTGCCCCAAGCTTCAAGCATTTAATTCTTTCCGCACTACTTTCTTCCCCGGACAAAACAATCAGAGGAACATCATTAAAGAAGCCACTTTCACGCACCTTCTCTATATATTCAAATCCGTCAATTTCTGGCATGTTAAGATCGGCTACCACCAAGTCGGGTATATTTCCAGAGTACATCCACTCCAAAGCTTCACGGCCATTTTCTTTTAAAATCACCTCATACTTCTCCTTAAGTATCTGCTGAAGCAACTTCCTCATTATAGGTTCGTCATCTATTATGAGCACCTGTTTTAATGTGTTCATCACCTCTGTAGTAATTGATTAAAAGCCTCCTTTAAGTGCAATTCTACGCGTTTAATGCTTTCCTCAAGATCTTTATCCTTTAAACCTTGTTTGCCTTTTTCTTCAACCACGCGTATATCTTGCTTTATTGCATTGATTCCAAATAGCTCAATATTAGGTTTTATCTTATGGGCTACGGCCCCAACCGTAGCTAAATCCAAACTTTCATAGGCTTGAAGTATCTCCTCCAGCTGGCCAGGGGTATGTTCTAAAAAGGTTTCTACCATGCTATTTACAAACTCGGTATTCCCCCCTGCCAATTCCTCTAATTGAGAGAGATTGTAAATCTGTCCTACCATTATCTTAAATTTCTAATTCGTTGTTCTTCACCATCCTATAAATGGTGCTTTTACCTATATCCAGCTTTTTGGCTACATCTACCACATTACGGTCGTATTTATCCAAAAAGTGCTGTATGATTTTAATATTATAACCTTTCAATGTTAACTCTGTAGACATCAATTCTGATAGGCCATTATTAGTAGAGTTAAAATTGATGTCCATGTCAGTTATTTTGCCATCGTCACACAGCACAGATGCCAACTCAACTACGGCTTTCAATTCCCTTACATTACCAGGCCAATCATAATTTAGTAATTTCTTTTGGGCCTCGGCTGTTATGTGTAGCTTACCCATTGCGTTTTCACTTGCAAATTCATCAACAAAGTGCTTGGCTAAAACTACGATATCATTTCCCCTATCTCGCAGAGGTGGCAACTCAATGGGGAGACCCAGTAAGCGATAGTACAAATCTTCACGAAATCTTCCTGCCTTCACTTCTTCTGCAAGAGTTTTGTGAGTAGCTACAAGTACTCGAGCATTTACTTTTATAGGAGTATTACTCCCTATTCGGGTGACTTCCTTTTCCTGAAGTACTCTCAATAATTTGGCTTGCAGATTCAAGTCCATCTCCCCAATCTCATCCAAAAAAATTGTACCTCCAATAGCTTCTTCAAACTTACCAATTCGTCTATTTGATGCTCCGGTAAACGCCCCTTTCTCGTGCCCAAACAACTCGCTCTCAAGTAAATCTCTTGGAATAGCAGCAATATTAACCGCCACAAGCGGGCGCTTTTGTTTATTTTTATTATTATAATGAATAGCTTTTGCCACCAATTCCTTTCCTGTGCCCGTTTCACCAGTAATTGAAACAGTGATATTGGTCTGAGATGCCTTTTCTATAAGCTTATAAACCTTTTTTAAGGCCAGGCTATTTCCTTTAATATTTGAAAAATCATACTTATGATCTACCTCTTCACGGAGCTTGTCAATCTCATCGCGAAGCATGAAGTTTTCGCGTATGTTATTGGTGGACTTCCACATGCGTTCATGCGCATTTTCATCCTTTACAATATAATCGTATGCTCCTTCTTTTAGTAACTCTACTGCTGTACTTACATCTTCTTGCCCACTCACTATTACCACTGGTGTCTCCGAGTAGCTTTGCTTTATTTTTCTCAATACTTCTATCCCCGACATATCAGGAAGAGAGTAATCTAAAAATATCATGTTGGGTTTTGTGTATAGATTGTTGATGCAATCCTTTCCAGTACTAAAGCTTTCTACTTCATTATCTGGATTTAGAGACAAGTGATGCTGACTCGCTTTGGCATAAAGCTCATTGTCATCAACAATAAAAATTTTAAAGCCGTTCATTGAGGAGGTATGGTTTCAATTCCAAATATAAAAATCTTTCTCAAAATTGGAATTAATTTTGAGATGAGGTTCTATAGCGGCCAAAATAAACATTTCTAAGTCACAAAAAAAAGCAGAGCTTGAGTTGGCACAAAACAGATCAAATAACCAATTATAATTGAGAAACAACAAATCTACTGAGGTTTTTCATTCGCCTAAACTCATTAATGAGCTCATCCTTTTCCATTCGATATTTTATTAAACCTGCCATAGTTTATAATCAATCAAACTACATTGCACACAATAGATGTACTTAAACAAACGGATCGTTTAACACTGGTATCTGAATGGTCTAAGAATGTGTTGCTTTAGACGTCAGTTTTTGATTTTTTAAAAAAAATAATACTAACATTGCTTCCTTTTGACATTAAACACTTAATCACCTTATTCATACAAAGGGGCTGGCTTCAATCTGAAAGCAGCGATTTTAAAAAACAAACTACATGAGAAAACTTTGGCATATGCTTACAACAACAAAGGCTGTGGTATTTTTTTTATTATTTATCACTCTATTTGGTGTTTTTCTCCTTTTAGATTCATTTCCCCTGGCCGATTTTCTTTCCTACACTTTTAGGATTAAGGGAATATTCAAGTTCTCCGCAGCCGTGTTTTTATATCTGGGGCTCGTCTATTCGTCCACAGTGTTCCTAATGGCCAAAAATGTTGTTCTCAGAACTCTGGCATTTTGCCTTTTGTTTTTAACTCTAGGCACTCAATATGGATATAAACAAATAAATGGTTTTGGATTTTCGTTTTTCGATGCGAACACTCTTTTATCAGAAATGGGGTTTGCAGGAGAAGCTCTGAGTACCTTTTTACCAGAAGTAATAACCGGGGTGATTGGCATATTAGTACTTACCATTTTACTTGCTATAGTCGTAAGTAGATACGCACCTAAAATAAAAACAAGAATTGTATTGCCTTCAATAGCATTCTTTTTTGCGTTGGGCTACTTTGTTACATGGAGCACTTCCGGAGATCAGGTATATCCAACCATGTTCAAGATTCCCCTACTGATAACCTATGCCAATAACTACTCTCTTTATGATGGCCCAAGAGAAGATTTAAAATTATCCAATGAGCAACCTTCAGAATACAGGCACATAATCTTTCTGGTGGATGAAAGCGTAAGAGGCGACTACTTTTCAATTAATGACGAGGAAAACCCAACCACACCTTACTTGCAAAGTATTTCAGACAAATTAAGAAACTATGGCATTGCTAGCTCTGGAACCAATACCAGTGCAACGTCAAATTTCATCCTAAGGTCTGGAGCCGGAAGTGAAACTTTTCCTGACCCTGAGCAAACGTCTTTAAAACAACCTAATATTTTTCAATATGCCCAGAACGCTGGCTTTAAAACCATCTTTATGGATGGCCAAAAAGGTTACCTCCAAAATTTTATGCGAAAAGACGAGTTGAATCATTTAGATGTTACATACTTCGTTGAAGAAGGTTCCATGCCTTGGCATGAAATTGATCATCACCTGGCGGGTGAATTAATCAAAACAATAAGAGAAAGTAAAACACCCACGTTTTCTTATGTTGTAAAAATGGGAGCTCACTTCCACTATGAAACATGCTACCCTCAAAATGAAAAGATTTTCACTCCGACCATGGAAGTTGGCGCTTTAAATTCAGATAGTATCAAAATGCGAAATAGCTATCGAAATGCGATACGATGGAACGTAGATAATTTTTTCAAAAACTTGATTCCTCAGCTTCCTGATAGCACTTTGGTGGTTTATACCTCTGATCATGGTCAAAATTTACTTGAGCATGGCATTAAGTCCACCCATTCAGATTTCAAAAACCCATCACCATTTCAGGCTATGGTACCATTGTTTTTCTATTTTTCGGATTCTATTCATCATGCTCAGTTTAATTATATTGATGAAAATTATAATCAAGCCAGCCATTTCAACATTTTCCCAACTATTGCTAAACTAATGGGCTACTCAGACTCAGCGTTGTCCGGATTGGGCTTGAAATCTCTCTTCGATCCTCTAGAAGAAGAAAGGACATTTTATAGCGGTAATCTATTTTTGTCTGGCAACCTTCAAAAAAATCTTTTTGATAATGAAGAAATGAAGCGATTTATAAACCGTTTAAATCCTCCTAAAGCAGAGTTGTCGGATAACACACTTGAAGCAAATGATACTCTAGCAGTACCATAGCGGTGAAAACAAAACTCAGCCCTACAACCTAAACAAAGTGTTTTTACAGGATAAAGCCTTTAATATTTATGAGACTTTACCCATAAAGTCACACACGTACTTATTGGCTCCAGCTTATTGCTTGAAAACAAGCTATCCCACATGGTTTCTATGTTTTGGTGCAACTAGCAAGGTATTTCAATTACATGAATGGTTTGACAAAACCTTGCTCATTAAGCTTCAAATGTCATTGATTTATTAAGCAAGTGAAATTGCTTTTTTTAAAGTTTGATTGAATAGGCTTAGCAGTAAACACAGAGTGCAAGCAACTTTTTTTAAAACCCTGATATCAATAATGAATCACAGGAAATAGAGTCAATTATTCCTCGGTTGAGAATCACTAAGAATTTACTACTTTGGAAATCACAATGGCCTCTAAAAAATTGCCAGTTCAAGAATAACTAAGTACGGTGTAATCACCATTTACAATGCGATATGAATAAAATAGTCATTAATAAAGAGCAAACTGAGGTTATTAAGGGTATCGGAATATTATTTATAATGTTCCACAACCTGTTTCACTGGATAGAACCCATCACCGAACAAAATGAATTTATCTTTAATTCTCAAAATGTTCAGGATCTAATTTATAGCGTT
>JAUHWX010000153.1 GCA_030427285.1 Bacteroidia bacterium | reverse complement strand
AAAGAAAACTGTCCATGGTTTCCATCTGATGCCGAGCGTTTTCATCAAAGCTTTGATGATCCTGCAAAAGCCACCGGAACGGATGAAGAAATATTGAACGATTTTCGTAGAGTGAGAGATGAAATAAAAAAATATGCCAGCACTTTTGTAAACAATCTATAGGTGTAATCCGATATTATCAATTTATCCGATATTTAGCCCAAAGAGCATAAGCACCTATGGAAGGAATGATAGAATTAGCGAGTATTTTAATACTCAGTGTATTGGCGCAGTGGTTAGCATGGAAAATCAAAGTTCCGGCTATCATACCTCTTATTATTATTGGCCTTGCACTTGGCCCTCTTTCTACTTTTTTTACTCCTTATGGGGATAAGTTACTTGATGGCGACCAAATTTTTTCTGGCGACCTTCTCTTTGCTTTTGTTTCCATTTCGGTAGGTATTATTCTTTTTGAGGGAGGGCTTACACTAAAGATCAAAGAGATTCGACATCAGGCTGGAGTAGTTCGCAACCTACTCATTTTTGGCCCTATAATAACTCTCGGCCTGGGAGGACTGGCCGCACATTATTTGCTTGGTCTCAATTATCGTTTAGCCTTTTTATTTGGTGCTCTTATCATCGTTTCTGGGCCTACGGTGGTTATACCCATTCTTAGAAACACACGACCCAACAAGCAAATAAACAATGTACTTAAGTGGGAAGGGATAGTGATCGACCCCATCGGAGCGCTAATAGCTGTGCTAGTTTATGAGTTTATTCAGATAAGTCATTTTGAGAATGAGGATACTTTAGCGGTTCTAAAAACCTTTTTTATCACTATTGCTTCTGGAGTTTTTGTGGGAGGACTTGCGGCACTTTTCCTCCGATGGATATTGCTCAAAAATCGAATTCCAGGGTACCTTAGAAATGTAGTGGCCCTGGGTTTGGTAATATTTGCATTTAGCTTTTCCGAAATGATTTCTCATGAAGCAGGACTTATGGCTGCCACCTTTATGGGGATTGTAATCGCCAACATTAAGATTGAAGATTTTCATAAAATCCTCTCCTTCAAAGAAGACATTAGCATTATTCTTATATCCGTGCTCTTCATCCTACTTTCCAGCAGAATTGACATCGAGCAGCTTGAAAAACTAGGTTGGGATGCCGTTCTTCTCTTTGGAGTTGTAGTATTTATTATTCGGCCCATTATTGTTTGGCTCAGCACCTTGGGCAGTAAGTTCAACTGGCGCGAAATTGTATTCATGGCTTGGGTAGGTCCTAAGGGGATTGTAGCTGCTGCAGTAGCTTCTTTGTTTGCTCTTCAACTTTCTAATTCTGAAGGAACAACAATTGACAGCGAGCAAGCCGAACTCATCCTGCCACTTACCTTTTTGATAATTGTAGGCACGGTAGTACTTCAGGGTGCTACTGCAAAACCATTGGCCAAATTACTGAAAGTAGAACGTGCCGAACCAACAGGGTTTCTTATTGCAGGGGCCAATGAAAACTCAAGATTTTTAGCACGATTCCTCAACAGTAACGGCATTACGGTACTACTTGCTGATACCTCTCAAGCCAATATTCGCGAAGCTAAGCGAATGGGCTTTGAGGTATATGAAGGCAACATTTTAGGCGATAGTATTTTTGACGACCTCGACCTCACCAACATAGGACGATTACTTGCCCTTACCAGTAGCAGCGAGGTGAATAATTTGGCAAACAAATACTTTAGTAATGAATTTGGAGAGGATAACGTATTTCGTCTTTGCAGCAAAAAGGAACTAGAGCTCAAGGAGTTTAATCTTCCTAAAAACGTGCTTTTTGGCGGTGAGGTCGATTATTTAAATTTAGCGCAAGCCATCCGTCAACACAAAGAAATATTGACAAACTCCTGTCAGGACAGTGAAGAGTATGATAACATTGTGAAGTCTCACAAAAATGGAATCATCCCTTTATTCTTTATCAAAAAAGACGAAAACCCTAAAGTAATAAGTCGCGATCTTCCCACTTTTGAAAAAGGAATGAAGCTCGTGTACATTCCCGAGGCCAGTTAATCAGGTATGTGCAATACGTTTTTCTCTAAGACTTTTCTCTGAAGCTGTATCATTTTCAGCTTCTTTCAGGTCTTTGCCATTTTTGGTTTCAAGCATCATTTCTTTGGAGGCAAGGTAAAAGAACACCGCCCCGATGGCCATAAATACATGAGCAAAATCAGCATGGTTAAACCATTTGCTGATGCTCAACTCTGCCACAAAAATTACTGAGCATATAAATATCATAGCTACAGCTATCATCATCAATTTTACAGCCTTGGTACGATTGCGCCTTCTATAATTGAAAACACAAAATCCAAACACTACTATCAAAAACCCATAAGTGGAGTGAATTTCTACATACAAAAAGTTAAGTGTAGCAAAGGCAAGAGCCATAAAGGTTAGCAACTCCACTACATTAAACCAGGTGAAAAACTTATGACCCTTGGTACTCAATATCGGCTTGGAGTAACGTATCATCACACGCTCCAAAAAATTAACAGCCAACATGCTCAGCAGCCACCCAGGCAGTTTCCAATAAAAATTGAAGGCGTATAAAAATCCATGGCCAATTACTCCTCCGATGAAGGTAGCCACGCCCATCATCACAAAATAGCTAAGGATTATCTTGTGAGTACTGCTACCATCAGAATACTTGCGCAGCTTTAGCGCTGCAATTATACATACTATAGCTACCAGCACATCTGTAAGCATCGTTACTGGTTCGTCAATTCTTATCCCAAAGGGGTAAATAGAGGGTTGTTCCAAGTTGTACTATTTTTTGTAAAAGAAAAGATTCTATTTGTATAACACGCTCTACAGAGCATTTTGTTTTTTCTATATTGCCATCTGAACAATTTCTCCATAACGCATACCTCTCTAAATAATTAAATCCAACATACATTATGACTAAAACTACCGTTTTTATGGGCTTAGCCTTGCTATGCTCATCACTTGGCTTTGGACAATATCAAAAGCCAAAAAACATTGATTTTGAAATAAGCGAACCTTACCAAGTAGTGGATGCTAAATCAAAAAGTTACTTTCAACTGGAAGATCAAGTCTTTTCTATAAAAATCGACAAAAAGACTGCGATTCTTCAAAGGTTTGATGTGAAAACGATGAAGGAAACCAATAGGATAGAGCTGGAGATGCCCAAATCCTATTCGCTGGAAAACATCAAAAAAATTGGTGATGAGTACTACGTGTTTTACTCCATTTATGACAAAGGCCGCAATAGCGAACAGCTATTTTGCCGGGCGGTAGATTTTGAGGCTGGTAAGTATAACGGAAGTGAGAAACTAATTGTTACCACTCGTGGTAAAATTGCAGGCTCATCAATGGGCACTCAGCATTTGGCGGGCGGCATGTTTAGCGTAATGACCTTTGGAGTTACTGATAAATTTGACCTTTATCAATCAGCTGATGGCTCCAAGCTAATGGTGCAATACAGGATGGTACCTGATGTAAAAAACGACTCAAAGAGCTTTGATGAAATAGGCCTTCACGTATTTGACACAGATATGAGAGAAATGTGGGGCGAAGTGCATCGCATGCCTTACACCGAAAAGAAAATGAACATTATAGATTTTGCGATAGACAATGATGCTAATGCGTACATAATGGCCACCGTATTTGATGATAATAGTACTCGCACCACAAAGAAAGGCAGCAAAGACGAGCCCAATTATCATATAGAAATGTTGAAACGCACACCAGCAGGAAAGCGCCTTGAGAAAAGTACCCCGAGCCTGGATGACAAATTCATAAGCAGTGTATGGTTATATGAAACCAATGACGATAAAATGGTGATAGCGGGTTTCTATAACAATACAGATTCTCGCGGTAATGCCGAGGGTATTTTTTATGCAAAACTTAAAAAAGACGGCACCACTTATGATCAGCAAACACATGCTATTCCGCTAGAAGTACTAAACCAGTATGAAAGCAAGCGCACCCGTAAGAGGAATACCAAGAAAGAGGACAAGGGTGAATCGGAGTTTTATAAGCTGAAATTGCGAAAGCTACAGTTTATGGAAGATGGAAGCATAGTAATGATAGGTGAGCAAAACTACGTTGTGCAGCACACCACTACCAGCAGCCGTGGTGGTTCATCTACTTACTACACATATCATTATAATGATATGCTTGTGAGCAAGATAGATCCTTCAGGAAATCTGGCTTGGATGACTAAACTACCCAAAAGCCAGGTTGGTAGGGCCGGGCTAGGATCTATGTCATTCCGCCATCACTATGATGAAGGATACCACTACCTACTGTTTATTGATAATGAAAAAAACATGGAGCTTCCTTTTGATGAGGCTCCGGACACATACTCTGACGGGCGTGATGGCAACCTTACTGCTTATCTGGTAGACGATTCTAACGGTGAAATGCAAAAGGAAACAATACTGGATATGCGTGATGCAAAAGGCGTGCGTTTATACCAATTTCAGCCCTCTAAAATTTTGAAGATTTCTGAAACTGAATTCATCTTTGAAGCATACAAAAAGAAGAAAGAAGACGTAATGGTGAAAATTAGCTTGAAGGACTAAAAAGCCACCTTTTCATTTTTTAAGTTTAGCAAAGCAGCGATTCAATATCGCTGCTTTTTCTTTTTCTAATTACTTCCTTTGTGTACTATGAAAAAGTACATCAGCAAAACAATAAACTTTGTAAAACAAGAACTCCATGATGCCGAAGGTGGACATGACTGGTTTCACGTTGAGCGTGTGTGGAAAACAGCCTGCACCATTGCTCAGGCAGAAAAAAACAACAACCTTTTGGTTGTAGAACTTGGTGCATTGCTACATGATATTGCCGATTCCAAGTTTCATAATGGAAACGAAGAAATAGGTCCTGCCAAAGCCAGAGACTTTCTCAGCTCATTGGCTCTCGATCAAGAAACTAGTGAGCACGTTGTCAATATTATAAAGCATATATCCTACAAGGGTGGTAATGAAGCACAAACCTTTCGCTCACCTGAACTGGATATTGTACAAGATGCAGATAGGCTGGATGCTATAGGCGCTATTGGCATTGCCCGAACCTTTAACTATGGTGGCCATAAAGGGCGCGAACTCTATAATCCTGATATAAAACCAATCCTAAAGATGAGTAAGGAAGAATACAAGGCTAGCACCGCTCCTACCATCAATCACTTTTATGAAAAGCTACTTTTGCTTAAGGATAAAATGAACACCCAAAAAGGAAAACAAATGGCCCAACAGCGCCATCAGTTTATGGAAATTTACCTACAGCAGTTTTATGACGAATGGAATGGAATAAAGTAAACATCCGGTTTATTGAGCGCCTTTGTATTAAAGCCATATTACATACCTGCACCTTTCGTTGCTTTGTCTTATTTTAGCACATTGTCTTTTATTTACTCCCTATGCTTAAAATACTATCCTCGTTTCTGTTTTTCTGTTTGACACTTAATCTTTTGGGTCAAACCCAAAATACCACTAAGAGCTACACCATAAAGAAAAGTCACACTTTTGTTCCCAAAGAAGCTAAACCTGACTTTAATGCCCAGCTAAAAAATATTGAAGCACCCTCCCCTGATGGTGATAGCTACCGCTCCTTTTTGATGCGTCAAAAAATAAAGAGCCGTGAAATATTTCCTTTAAAAGAACAGCCCGCTAGCCAAAGTAAAAGCGGAGCACAGGCTCCTCAACCACAAATTGGCCAAGGTTTGTACATGAGTTTTAAACCTTTTGTTGGAGACGAAAGAGAATACTCCGGAGGAATACCAAATGATAACACTATGGCAATTTCCAATGAAGGAAAACTAGTAGCTGCAATTAATAGCGCTGTTTGGGCTTATGACCTCGAGGCTGATTCCACGCTGTTTAAGCCATTCAATGTTTTATCCCTCAACCAGGTTGCACAAGGCACTATTTCAGGCCGCTTCTTTGATCCGAAAATGGTTTATGACGAAAAAGCAGATCGCTTTATTTTGGTTTATTTAAAAGACAATGTTCCGTCTACCAGTGGCATTATTGTAGCTTTTTCCAGTTCTAATAATCCTATAGACCCTTGGTATGTTTATGAGCTTCCGGGCAACCCTTTGGACAACAACCGATGGACAGATTTTCCAGCGATAAGTATTACCGAAGATGAGCTCTTTATTACCGGAAACCTTATTGTGCCCAATGTTTCTTGGCAAGTGGGTTTTGACGGTTCGGTGATTTGGCAACTCGATAAAAGTGCGGGTTACAATAATGATTCTATCCTACCCAACAAGCTTTACAGCCAAGTAACTTTCAACAATAAATTTACCCGAAACATTCATCCCGTTCAAAATATTAATCAGGATGGAGATCGGCAGTATTTTCTTTCAAACAGAAACTTTGACATAACCAACGATACCATTTTTGTAATGCACATAGACGGTACATTGGATGACCCCAATACCGAACTTACTGTAGAAATGGGAAAGACCACGCCCAACTATGGTGTGCCGCCAAATGGCCGCCAGGCAGACACCGACCTGAGTGACCCCACCAAAGGGCTACAAACCAATGACGGCCGCGTACTTGGTGCCATTACCAATGGAGATTGGATCCAATTTGTATCCAATAGTATTAATCCTGCCACTGGTTTTTCTTGTATTTATCATGGTATGATTACTAATCCTGCCACCCAGCAGCAGCAAATAAGCGGAACCTTAATAGCAGATCCTGTTTTGGATTTTGGATATCCGAACATAGCTTTTTCAGGAAATGAGGATTGCGATGTAGAAACGATTATTGGTTTTGATTTTAGTTCACCTACAGATTTTCCTGGAGTAGGGGCGGTTTACTTTGCAAATGATAGCACACATTCCTCTTTGGTAAGGTTAAAAGAGGGCTCAAATTATGTGGATAAACACAGCGATAGTTATGAGAGATGGGGTGATTATTTTGGTATTCAAAAACGACACAATAATCCGGGTGAAGTATGGGTTGCAGGATTTTATGCCTTGGCCAACGGCTCAAGCGGAACTTGGATAAACAGACTTGACAGCCCAGACTCAGCCAAAATAATAGCTACCCCTGAAATGACTGGCGACCCACTTTTTTGCCAAGGTAATTTGGCAATTCAAGCATCTGGAGGAGTCGCTCCCTACAGTTTTAGTTTTAATAGCTCAACCACCAATTTCGGCAGTGCAGACAGTTTATGTGATGGTGACACAATTTATTATCAAGTAACGGACTCGCGCGGTTGCACCGCAGATGGAAGCTACGTGGTACCCAAAGTTTCAACAGGAAATAAAAACAGCATCTATCCCAATCCTTTTTCGGGGAATGTGGTTGCACAATTCAATCTGCCAAATGACCAGCGTGTATCAGCGTACATCTATGATATGAATGGAAGTATGGTGGCCAAAATTTTAGATCAAGATGGCAAAGCTGGATTAAATGAATTAATCTTCCAGCTTTCGCCACTGGCTGCGGGGCAATATGTATTGCGCGTGTATGCTAATGACAAAGAGCTACTCGAAGAGAAAATGATTAAAAACGAATAGGGTTTCCTTACAAAATAAACATGCCCCTTACTTTTGGCAAAATTTCAATGATATTATGAGCAAAGCACCAAAGCCTGTTGGTTTATATCCCTTAGCGCGCCAAGTTGGCGACATACTTTTTCTCAGCGGAGTAGGTCCGCGCATTGCAGGTAGCGATGCCAACGATTCAGGTGTACCAGGATTGGAGCTCGATCACAATGGAAACTTCAAATGCT
>JAUHWX010000152.1 GCA_030427285.1 Bacteroidia bacterium | reverse complement strand
ACATTATGAAGGAAGACACCGCGATTTTTGCGATCCCTTCTATCCCTGTAGTGGGGGAGGTGTTAATTAATGAAGTTTTGTTTAATCCATATCCACAAGGGTCTGATTTTGTGGAGCTTTATAATTTATCCGAAAGAGTATTTGACCTCAATAAGCTCCTTTTGGGAAATTGGAATGCGGTCACCAAATCCGTTGAGAATGCGAAGCCGATTTCAAACGAAAGCCACTTATTTGGGCCTGGCCAATATGTTGCTATTTCTGCTGATGTGGACTTTCTTAACGTGAACTATAAAATAGAAAATAAGCAGGCTTTACTAAAATCGGATGCTGTGCCAAGTATGCCTGATGCGGAAGGAAGTGTTGCTCTTATTACCAGTAATTTGTCTACTGTTTGCGATTATTTCGAATATAACAATGATATGCACCTTAGTGTATTGGAGCAGGAGGAAGGAGTGAGTTTGGAGCGAATCAGTTTTGCTAAATCAAGTCATGATGAGGACAATTGGCACAGCGCAGCAGAAGGGGCGGGGTTTGCGACACCGGGATATTTAAATAGTATGGCTTATGAAAGCGTTTCCAATGGAGATGTATCCCTCGATCCAAAAGTTTTTTCGCCAAATCAAGATGGGTATAGGGATGTTCTAAACATCAATTATTCATTTAAGCAAGCGGGCAACATCGCTAGTATAACTGTTTGGAATAGTGCAGGTATGGTGGTTCGTGAATTGCAAGAAAATACAAATGTGGGCCAGGCAGGCTTCTTTAGCTGGGATGGCACAGACGACAACTCCCAACTCCTAAATTCAGGCATTTATATCATAGTGCTGGAGTACTTTAATGCGAATGGTGATTCCGGTGTTTTTAAAGAAACTTGCGTGCTGAGTTTGTAGTTTTCGAGAATTAGTTATGCTCTGCTAAACTCCGTCAATGGTACACTAACGGGGTTAAAATCCATTCTCAAATCCTTTTTAGCTGCATCGTTTTTGTAAATAACACGGGCATTTCCGGCCGGTTTTTCACCATTCAGCATGGCGGAAATATCGGAGACTTTCCAACTTTCGCTGCTCAATAAGTAGTTTTTACCGTGTAATCCTTCGGTGGTGGAGGCACTATAAACTGCAGCCGCCACATCTTTTACATCCACGAGAGCAAACTCAACGTCATTGTCATACAGCATTTGTACAAAAGGGTTAGGCGCTATTTTACTTTTGAACAAAACTTGTAATCCCGAGGATGTTGAATCCTCTCTTTTGGATAGAGATTTCCCCATAACGCCAGTGGGAGAAACACTTGTGATTTCAAAACCAGCCTTAGGATTTTCCTCCATAAATTTTTCTACTGTTTGGTTGGCCATAAATTTAGCCTGGGCGTAAGGGTGACTATCTTCACTCGTAAAGGGCGTATTATTTTCATCAAAAGTATCGTCAACTGATTTGCTGCCAGCCGGCATGGGAAAGTTTGTGTTGTATGCTGCTACGGAAGCTATGAACACAACCTTTTTAATACTTTTTGTATCATCTACTACTTCCAGAAAATTTTTGGTACCCTCTATGGTCGGGTCAAACAATTCAGTTTTTGGGTCTTTAACGTCCAACAGAAATGGTGTGCCACCGTGTACTACGATTTCGCAACCTTTTACAAATTCCCTTAGCTGACTCTTATTCTCAACTTTTAACGGAACTATCTCTAAATTTTCTGCATTGGGTAAGGATTTCAAGTGGTTGTATTTTTCGGGTTTGGAAATATCGGTTGTGGATACCCTTACCTTAAAACCTTCGTGTAAAAACTTTTTTGTAATGTGACTGCCAATAAAGCCTGAGCCACCAATAATTCCAACTGTTTTCATGTTTCTTGATTTTTATATTCGTCCAAAAAATGGCAAATGCCTTGGATGTAGTTATGCTGTGGGGTTTAAAATTGAAATATTGAAACCGGCCATGTAAGGAACGGAGTCACAACCTTAAAAACCTTAACCCCTATTGTGCCGGTGAATTTGAATTGAAGATGTCACGAAACAGTTTCCACCTTCCATCTTCTTTTTTCCAAAGCACAATGTATTTTTCCTCAGCCACAGCTTCATCACCTACAAAAAGGGTCAATTCGCCTTCTTCTGCAATTAAGTCTTCGGTACCATAAACATTTTCGAGCCTCAAGTCAACCCCTGTAATCCCCGATAGTATAATGCCCGACATAGCTTTTTGAATGTTAGCCCTTCCTACTACCGAAGGTGCCCCTGCATTCATAAATTTTGCGTCCGCTGTATAGGAGTTGGCCAAACCCACCGAATCGCCCGCTGCCACCAGTGCCATAAAATTTTTGTTGGCTTCTTCAATTTCGGCCTTGGCGGTTGTTAGGTCAAATTCTTCTACAGACTGCTCCGTTTCCCTTGCATTTTCTTGTGGCTTTTCGGTACAGCCTGGCAGGCCTATTGCCAAAAGGCTAAAAGCAAGCAGCGCGATCATTTGTGTTAATGATGGTTTTTTCATTAGATCGTTTTTTTTGGTGATTTTAATCTGTGTAGAATGGGAGGGAATAAACCCCGCGCCTTAGCATGGGATTTTACTGATCAAGGTATATTTTTGGAAAACCGCGTAGAACAAAGCCCCCAAACCCCAGAATGGGACTTCTCTACGCGTGTGTTAAGT
Organism: Bacteroidia bacterium; assembly: GCA_030427285.1. GTDB lineage: Bacteria > Bacteroidota > Bacteroidia > Flavobacteriales > Schleiferiaceae > Owenweeksia. Next base: position 5,145 of record JAUHWX010000152.1, on the reverse strand, counting down.
TCCCTCTTGAGGATTTAGGGAGCTTAATTACTTTTCAAGTGAGGCACCATTGTAATATTGAGTTTCCGAAACGATTTTTCCGTCTGCATCAAAATCATCGTTGAGATGCACATAGAGGGAGATTTCCTTTTTATCGGATTTACGCACCAAGTGAAACTTCCACCAAGAGAGTACCGAACGACCATTGCCCATTTCGTATTCCAGGTAATCAGGGTAGCCCACCATTTCTATGCTTTTTATTTCAAAATTCTTCAGCATGTTTTGACGTCCTGACTTTTCCCCGGCAAGGGTGCCGGGCTCATCTCCCTTCTGGTTGATGTCATAAATGCGGGCATCAGGTCGGTAATAGCTCATAGATTTTTCAACGTCTGAATTCTCAAAGGCATACAGCATTTTGCGAACAGTGTTTATGTTTTCGTGGTGGTTGTAAATGGTGCCGTTGGTGCGGTTGCCATAGCTACTTCCTTGTTCATCAAAAATGCCTTCGTTGAAGTAGTCAATTACCACATTTATCTTATTGTCCTTGGTAAGCTGGTACAAGCGGTGTACAGGCGAGGTAAATTTCACACCTGTGGTTTTGTGAATGCCTTTAAGCATTTCCCAGGTTTGCACCCACACCATTTCTTTGTCGTTGTCTTGTTTGTACTCAATGGCATCAGGGTAGGCCCCGGGAAAATCAGTTATCGAAAAATAATCCAGCTCCCTTGACCATCGCATGGAGTTTTTCAAAAAGACAGCTTTACCCCGTCCCTTTTCGTCTGGTTTTGTGGATAATCCGTTATAGGCCTTAAAGTCTTCGGTAAGCAGGTTGGCCATTTTGGTTGAGTCGCCCGTCACAAAGGCTTGAGTAAAATCTTCTACCACCTTTATAGCTGGATGGTTAATGTACACTTTCCCGTTATCTTTCTTTTGGGCAAAGGAGATGCAGGAGGCCATCATGAGGATGGCAATAATCGAATTTTTCATGGTTAAGGTTTGGTTAATTGGGTTTAGGCTTGTAAAAGTAGGGGCAGGAGGGGGTTTTGTCTTGTACAAATGCGACATTCGTAAAAGCCTTGTTCACAAACAGATAATTTTATAACAAGTAGAAAAAGTACTAGTGTAAGCTACCTTTGAAGCAGGTAGTTTATCAGTGCCATATCCATCCGCACGATGCTGTTTGGCGATGCATTCAGATATTCCTTTACATAGCGAGACATGTGAGATTGGTCGTAATAGCCAGCTTCATCGGCCAGTTGTGCCCACGTGATATTGGGCTGGCAGTGCAATAGGTTTATCAAACATTTGAAGCGGTAAATCTGGCAATACACTTTTGGCGAAAGCCCCACCATTTTCTTAAAATGGCGTTCCAGAGTTTTTCGGGGATAAGCGCCATATTCTTCTATTTCCTTTACCGAAACACCTCCTTGGTTTTGGTGGATATAATGCAGCACACGGCTTAGTTTTTCGGTATCTGCTTCTCTATCAGGGTCTGGCTTCAGGCCAATGAAAAATTCATTCAACACTCCGATTTGGTGTTGGCTGCTTTGGTTAGCAGTTAGCCTTTTCATCAGTTGGGAGGCGCGCGATTCACACAAAAAATCACTTAGCTTCTCTGCCTTGTTGGTAATGGTGGACATATCAATACCAAAAAGCCGGTGCATGCCCAGCGGCTGAAAAAACACTAAAATGGATTTTACAGGGCCAATAAGTTCACCGTATACGGGAGTCGTTACTTGGCCAGTGGCCACTGCCCCGTGCGTAAAAAAATCCCGGTCTTCTATTTTGGCCATTATTTTTTTACTGGGGTTAAAAACCTGAATAATAAACCCGCTAAGCGCAATGGGTGGGGAGAAGTAGGGCTCTGTGATGCCTTCGGGAATTTCCAGAATCCCATAGTTGGCAATGTACTCAGTAAGTTCCTTTGGTGGCAGGTATGTAGTGGGTTCGGTCATGATGTTGTTCAATTTGTAGGTAGCAGTTGAGAAATTTAAAATACCGCTAATTTTTTTATCTCTAGCGCGGTGGTCAATAAAACATGACCAGCAGATGCTTCGAGGGGACGAACGCTCAAAAATCAATGGGAAATTGCAGAGAGCTACAGTAGATGTATTCCTTCAAGCACCTTCTCTAGTGGATGTTCTTGGTAAAATAGGATGGGATAGGACTTAAGCTTTAACTGAAATATTTATGTTGTAATGAAACCTTTGTGCCGGGCCTTTGGTGGCTGTGCTATAATCATTTGATATTCCTCATTACTTTTGAACTGCGTAAAACAAAGCAATTAGCATGACTAAGGAAGAGAAGATTTCAGCTTTTGACCCCAATGGATTAGCAACCAGTGACCAATTTTTTGGTTTGCCATTTAGCTATGAAGAGAGCGAAACCGTGGTTTTGCCAATTCCTTGGGAAGTTACCGTGAGTTACAGTGCTGGAACGGCTGCGGGGCCAAGGGCCATTGCAGAAGCTTCGTTGCAGGTAGATCTTTACGATGCTTTTTTGAAGGATGCCTGGAAGCGTGGAATTTTCATGCTGGAACAGGATCAGACTTTGGAATCTACAAGTAATAAGTATCGCCTTTTGGCGGAACGCCATATTGATTCCCTTGAAAAAGGAAAGGTAGATGCGGAGCTTTTGCATAGTGTGAATGAGGCATGTGCCGAAATGGTAGCTCGTGTGAAAGAGCTATGCACCAATGCCCTGAATGATGGTAAAAGGATGGCACTTCTAGGAGGTGACCATAGCACGCCATTGGGATATATGCAGGCTTTGGCCGAAAAGCATGACGATTTTGCAATACTCCAAATTGATGCACATGCTGATTTACGCGATGCCTATGAAGGTTTTGAGTATTCTCACGCTTCCATCATGTTTAATGCGCTTAAAATCCCTCAGATAAGCAAACTGGTGCAGGTTGGTATTAGAGATTATTGCGAAGCAGAAAATGACATCATTGAGCAATCAAATGGCCGCATAACCACTTATTTTGACCGTGATTTAAAAGCGGCAGGATTTAACGGAAAAACGTGGAAAGAGCAATGTGAGGAAATCGTGGCGCAGCTTCCAGAAAAGGTGTATTTAAGTTTTGATATTGATGGTCTCGATCCAAAGCTTTGCCCTAATACAGGAACACCTGTTGCCGGAGGTTTTGAAGTGGAGGAAGTGCTTTTTCTTTTAGAAACTTTGGTGAAATCTGGGAAGAAAATAATCGGGCTGGACCTTAATGAAGTAGCTCCCGGAGAGGACGAATGGGATGCCAATGTAGGCGCTAGATTGCTTTACAGGCTGTGTAATATTATGACGGTTGGGAATTGAATTGCAGGCAAAGGCGCAAAGAATGTAAGAGTTGTTGAACCGCAGGTTTTCAGCGTCTACCTGCAAAACCTGCGTGCTAACCTGAGATAATTTCCAGAACCAGTTCCTTCGTCAAAGGCTTCCCATTGGCTTTCACCTTAATTTCTTCAAAGTTGAAACGGAAGTCGCAGCCCTCTTTCCAGCGATTGCAGCCATAAGCAGTTTTTCCTTTTATCAAATTTCCCTTTCGGCATTTAGGGCAAGTCGGCATATTGCTTTCCTGCTCTGCCTCTGCCGGAGGAGTTTGGTTTTCGAATTCCACTTCAAGCGCAACATTAAGTTTCAGAATGCCCTCCACTTTTTGTCCGTTAACTTCAAAGCCCTTAATCTTGGTTGTTGATTTTTTCTCAAGAAGCCGTATTACTTGATTTTCAGTAAGCTTTTTGTTTAGAAAAGTGAATGGAAGGCGGAAATCACACCCTTGGTTCCAGTTGCTACAGCCATAACAAGTATTTCCTTTAATGAGTCTACCCTGATTGCACTTCGGGCAATTCCTGTTGAGGATTGTTTTTTTTGATTGCTGTGCCGGCTTTTTCTTAGATATAGTAGGCTTTTCAGTGGTATTAGCCAATCTTGGTTTATTGCTCTCCATTCGCACCTCATATACGAGTGTGTCTACCATATGTTTCATATTGTGGATAAATCTTTTTGCACTGAACTCTCCCTCTTCAATCTCCTTTAGCTGCTTTTCCCATTGTCCGGTAAGTTCTGCAGATTTTAACAATTCATTTTGAACGGTATTTATGAGCTGGATGCCCATTTCGGTGGGGATCACTTGCTTTTTTCTGCGTTGGGTGTAGTTTCTTCTAAAAAGTGTTTCAATTATGCTGGCACGGGTTGATGGTCTCCCTATGCCGTTGGCCTTCATCAAATCCCTTAGCTCGTCATCATCTACTTGCTTGCCGGCTGTTTCCATAGCTCTTAGCAGTGAGGCTTCGGTGTAGTAGCTCGGTGCTTTGGTGCTTTTCTCTATAAACGAGGGTTGATGAGGTCCTTTTTCCCCTTTCGCGAAAGCGGGCAAAATACCGTCATCGTCAGTGTCATTTTTGTCGCCTTCATCTGTATCTTTCTTGCTGGTATCAAAAAGTACGCGCCAGCCTTGTTTCAAAATTTCCTTTCCACGGGCTATAAACTCTACCGTTTCAACCTTAGCGGTAACCACCGTTTTGGCTACTTTACAATCAGGGTAAAAAACAGCGATGAACCTGCGAACGATGATGTCATACACGTTTTGGCTAATCCCGTCCAGAAGTTTTTGCTCACCCGTTGGAATAATGGCGTGGTGATCGGTCACCTTTTTGTCATTAAATACCTTGGTGGATTTTGGAATTTTCTTGCCCAATAGAAGCTGGGTAAATGAAGAATAATTGGTCAGCCCTTGAAGAATACCCGGAATTTTGGGGTACATATCATTAGGTAGAAATGTGGTGTCAACCCTAGGGTAGGTTACCACTTTCATTTCATAAAGCTTCTGCACGGTTTTAAGAGTGGCATCGGCACTCATTCCAAACTTATTGTTGCAGTATACCTGAAGGCTAGTAAGATCGAACAACTTGGGAGCGTATTCTTTGCCCTCTTTTCTTTCGATATCTGTAATCTCTAGATCCTTGCCGCTAACCTGATTTAGCAGTTTTTCGCCATCTTCTTTTGTAAAAAATTTACCTTCCGTATTGTTGAAGATGGTTTCGCGATATAAAGTCTGAAGCTCCCAGTAAGGCTGGGGCTTAAAGTTTTCAATTTCGTGATGGCGATTTACCAGCATGGCGAGGGTAGGGGTTTGCACCCTCCCGATGGAAAGCACCTGCTTGGGTG
>JAUHWX010000151.1 GCA_030427285.1 Bacteroidia bacterium | reverse complement strand
CTTTAAAAGTCTTGTCTATTTTGTTGAGGTTATCCTCATAGTGGATGCCGATGCCTTCACTTTCCAAAGCTTCGCAAAGCGGGGTTTGGGTGCGGTCGTAGCCAGCTACATTTTTGCCAATGCTCACAAAGTAGCGGGCCAGGGCACTCATGCCAATCCCGCCAATACCTATCATATAGATGTTCTTTTTATCGAGCATTTTTCTCCACTAGTTTTAGTACTTCTTCGGCAATATGTTTGGCCGCATCAGGCAATGCGAACTGCTTTATGTGTGCTTCCAAGTCACTTTTGTGAGCGATAAGTTTATCTACTTCCAGCAAAAACTTCTCATTGGTCTCGCTTTCGCGGAAAAGTAAGGCCGCGCCTTTTTCAGCAAGGGCATTGGCATTTTTTGTTTGATGGTCTTCGGCCACATTGGGCGAAGGAATAAGCATAGTAGCTTTTTTGGCTACAGCCAACTCAGAAATAGTTCCTGCACCAGCACGACTAATAATAATATCAGCGGTGTAGGCGTCTTCCATGCTTTTTATGAAGGGCATTATTTGAAGCTGGTCATTTTGCTTGGCTCCATATTGCTCTAGCAGCTTTTCAGAATATAACTTTCCTGTTTGCCACAAAATGTTGATTCCTTTTGCTAACAGCGCATCAAGGTTGTTTCCTATCAACTCATTAATTCGTCTCGCTCCTAAACTTCCGCCCAATACCAACAGAGTAGGGCGAGTAGGGTTGAGGTTGAATTTTGAGATGGCAGCGTTTCGGTCGCTATTAATTTTTTTTACCGTTCCTCGTATCGGATTTCCGGTTAGGAGTATTTTATCCTTGGGGAAAAAACGCTCCATCTTATCATAAGCCACACAAATGGAATTCACCTTGGGGGCCAATATTTTGTTGGTAATTCCCGGCAGGCTGTTTTGCTCCTGAATAAGTGTGGGTATTCTTTTATTGGCGGCCACATATAAAAGTGGTCCGCTGGCAAAACCTCCGGTGCCAATCACCGCATCGGGCTTGAATTTTCTAATGAGTCTTTTGCATTTGGTAATGCTGCTGAAGAGCTTAAAAGGGAACATAAGGTTGGAAGCAGTAAGCTTGCGCTGAATCCCGCTAATCCAAAGCCCTTCAATTTTGTAGCCTGCCTGAGGTACCCGCTCCATTTCCATACGGTCACTTGCGCCTACAAATAGAAACTCCGAGTCTGGGTGCATCTCTTTCAAGGTGTCGGCAATAGCAATAGCAGGGAAGATGTGTCCTCCGGTGCCGCCTCCGCTTATCATGAATTTGTACTTAGGCATGAGTAGGAATGTTTTCGGGTGTTTCGTTTTGTTCAGCTTCCAAAGTTTCTTCGGTAATCTGTCCGCGGCTTACGCTTAATATTATTCCGATGGCCAGGCAGGTCATCCAGATACTGGAACCTCCGGCACTTATCAGTGGTAATGTTTGTCCCGTTACCGGAAGTAGGTTTACTGCCACACCTAGGTTTACAAAGGCCTGTACCAAAATGGCAAATCCGGTTCCTGCTGCGAGTAGCATCCCAAATTTGCTTTCGGCCTTTTGGCTAATGATTAGCACCCGGACCAAAAACATTACATAAAACATGAGGATGATTACTCCTCCAATCATCCCGAATTCTTCAACAATCACTGCATATATAAAATCCGAATTGGACTGAGGAAGAAAGTTTTTTTGTACACTTTTCCCAGGGCCTTTACCTACTACCATGCCTTCAGCAATGGCCATCTTGGCTTTGGTTACCTGGTAATTTTCTTCTGCATTGCCTTCGCTAAAATTGGCAACACGAGCTTTCCATGTTTCTACACGATTGCTAATGTTTGGAAAAGCGAGTGTTAGCAAAATGAACAGAAGCAGCCCGGCAACACCGCTGCCTATTATAATTAGTAGATTTTTTAGCGGGTAACCGCCAATAAAAAGTACTACCATGCAAATGGTGAATATCAAAGCAGCGGTACTAAAGTTTGCGGGAAGGATAAATCCACAAACCAAAAATACTGGACCTAACAATGGAACCAAGGTTTTCTTGAAACTCTTTAGTTTTTCAGAATCTACCTTGCTCAAATAGCGAGCTATGTAAATCATTAATACAATACTGGCAAAGGCTGAGGTTTGAAAAGTCCAGCCCAAAAATGGTATCTGAATCCAGCGCGAAGCATTGGCTACGCTATGCCCTTGCAGTAATGTGTAAATAAGTAGTACTACGGCAATTGGGAGCAAAATAATGGACAAAGGCCCATAATGCTTGTAGCTGATATTGTGAGCTGCATACATCAAAATTAAACCAAGAACGAGGTGTATGGAGTGCTTGCCCAGCATACCCAGCGTGTTTCCGCTGCCGTACAAAAAAGCAATATTACTGCTGGCGCTGTACACGGGCATCAGGCTAAAAAGCGCCAGTATAATCGCGATGGCCCATAGGGTGCGATCTCCTTGTATGCGTTGCAGAATAGTACTCATTGTTTACTTCTAATTAATTGAAAAACCTTTTTACAGATTGCGTACGGCAGCTTTAAACTGACGGCCACGATCTTCATAATTTTCAAAAAGGTCAAAACTTGCGCAGGCAGGGCTTAGCAAAATGTTGTCTCCTTTTTCGCCCATTTTGTAAGCTATGCGCACAGCTTCGTCCATGTCAGCCGCGTCAATCATAAGGTCAACTTTTCCTTCAAATTCTTGATGCAACTTGGCGTTATCCACACCAAGGCAGATGATGGCTTTTACCTTTTTTTCTACCAAACCAAAAAGCTGGCTGTAGTCGTTTCCTTTATCCACCCCACCAGCAATCCAAATGGTCGGTGCTTGCATATTTTCCAAAGCATACCAGGTAGAGTTTACGTTGGTAGCCTTGCTATCATTAATAAACTGCATTCCGTAAACCTGTAGCACAGGCTCCAATCGATGTTCGATGCTTTCAAAGCCAGCCAGACTTTCTCTTATGGCTTCTTTGCGAATGCCCAAAAGCTTGCTTGCAAGTCCTGAAGCCATGCTGTTGTAGGTATTGTGCTTGCCTTGTAGAGCTAATTCGTTGATGTTCATTTGTTCTTGGTTATTTATTATTATGTGTATTGTGTTTGTTTCATCAAGCCAGGCTCCTTCAGTGCGTTCATTCTGCAGGGTAATGGCCAGAGGTTTTGATTTTATAGTGTGCTGCGGCATGTATTTCAAAGTCTCCTCATCGTCTTTGTTGTAAATGAAAAAGTCGTTTTCGTCCTGATAATTGGTGATGGCAAACTTGCTGGCAGCGTAGTTTTCCATTTTGTAATCATATCTGTCCAGATGGTCAGGCGTGATATTGCAAAGGATGGCGATGTGTGGTTTGAAGCTGTTTATATCATCCAGCTGAAAGCTTGAAATCTCCAAAACATAATAATCATGGTCGCTTTCGGCTACGCTTGCTGCGAAGCTGTTTCCCACATTCCCGCCAAGGGCCACGCTTACACCTGCTTTTTTCAGAATGTCATAAGTGAGCAGGGTGGTGGTGGTTTTTCCATTACTACCAGTGATGGCAACAATTTTCCCTTTGCAGTAGCGATACCCAAATTCTATTTCAGAAATCACTTCAATGCCTGCCTCACGAATGGCTTTCATCACAGCTGCCTTTTCGGGAATACCGGGACTCTTTACAACCAGCTGTGAAGAAAGAATCTCATTCATATTATGAGAGCCTTCTTCATACGGAAGGTCAAGGTCATTTAAAGTGTCCTTGTACTTCTGCTTGATTTTTCCACCGTCACTCACCCAAACATTAAAGCCCTGCTTTTGGGCTAAAATGGCTGCGCCAATTCCGCTTTCTCCGGCACCAAGTATTGATATTTTGGTAGCAATACTCATTAGCGAAGCTTAAGCGTTACGAAGGTTAGTACGGCCAAAAAGATTCCGATAATCCAGAAACGGGTTACGATTTTACTTTCGTTGTATCCCTGCTTTTGATAGTGGTGGTGAAGGGGTGACATCAAGAAAATCCTGCGGCCCTCGCCAAACTTTTTCTTGGTGTACTTAAAGTAGCTCACCTGCATTACCACTGATAAATTCTCTACCAGGAAGATTCCACAAACGATAGGAATCAAAAGTTCTTTGCGAATAGCAATAGCAAATACGGCAATGATTCCACCGATGGCAAGGCTACCGGTGTCGCCCATAAATACTTGTGCAGGGTAGGTGTTGTACCAAAGGAAACCAATGCAGGCTCCCACAAATGCAGCGATAAATACCACAAGCTCTCCCGTGTTTGGGATGTACATAATGTTGAGGTAATCGGCAAAAATGATACTACCGGAAACGTATGCGAAAACACCTAAAGTTATCCCAATGATTGCCGAGGTTCCAGTGGCAAGTCCATCAATTCCATCAGTTAAGTTGGCGCCATTTGATACCGCTGTGATGATGAAGATCACAATGGGGATAAAGATTATCCAGGACCATTTTTGGTAATCATCCACTACCCAGCTGATAAGTTTTGAGTAGTCAAACTCATTATTCTTGAAAAAGGGAATAGTGGTTTTTAAAGATTTTTCAGCTTCAGCGTAAACAGGGAGTGTTTGGGTGGTGGTGGTTCCGTCAGCGCTTTGCACCACCTTCGCGGTTTCTACTCTTTCCTTAATTGTCACATTTTGATTAAAATAAAGAAGGCTGCCCACAATGATTCCTAGTCCAACTTGTCCGGCTACTTTAAACTTGCCTTGAAGTCCTTTCTTATCCTTTTTAAATACCTTGATATAATCATCCAAAAAGCCAATAGCTCCCATCCAAATGGTGGTGATGATAAGTAGGATGATGTAAATATTTTCAAGCTTTGCGAAAAGCAATACCGGGATAAGGATTCCGGACAAAATCATCAATCCACCCATGGTAGGTGTTCCTGCTTTTTCTGCCTGGCCTTCCAAACCCAGGTCGCGAATGGTTTCGCCTACTTGTTGTTTTTGAAGAAATTTTATGATGCGTTTTCCGAAAACAAGGCAGATTATCAAAGAGAAAATAAGTGCCATGGCTGCGCGGAAGGTGATAAACTGAAATACCCCAGCACCCGGCAAATTGTAGGCTTTGTCTAAGTATGTAAAAAGGTAATAGAGCATCAGTTTTGGTTTTGGGTTAATGATTCACGAACCACGGCCATATCGTCAAATGGCAGTTTTTCACCTTTTATATCTTGATATTTTTCATGCCCTTTTCCGGCAATCAGAATGATGTCATTTTTGTTGGCCAATCTGGCTGCGGTACGAATGGCTTCTTTACGATTGCTTATGCTCAGGTATTTTCTTTTCAGCTGCATTTCTACGCCAGCTTCCATTTCCTGAATGATTACTTCGGGGTCTTCATTTCGTGGATTGTCAGAAGTAAAAATCACCTGGTCGCTCAGCTGAGTGGCTATGTTGGCCATTTCTGGGCGCTTGGTTTTATCGCGATTTCCACCACATCCTACCACGGTAATCACGGTCTCGGCACCAGTCCTTATTTTGCCAATGGTTTCCAATACATTTTTCAATGCATCCGGAGTGTGGGCATAGTCCACAATTGCCGTTACGCCACCTTCACTTTGGAAATGTTGGAACCTACCTTCTACTGATTGTAAGGCGCTGATAGCGGTTATTACCTGAAGTTTGTCTTCGCCCAACAAAACGGCTATTCCATAAACAGCTGCAATATTCAAAGCATTGAAAGTGCCGATAAGCTTTGTCCAAACTTCTTGTCCATCAAGCTGCAAAAGCATTCCATCAAGTTGGTGCTCAATGATGCGTGCTTTAAAGTCGGTATCGGTTTTTAGCGCAAAGCCGTACTTTTTTGCTTTGCTATGCAAAAGCATGGTGCGCCCATGTTTGTCATCTTGATTCACCAAGGCAAAGGCCTCAGGAGAAAGCGCATCAAAAAGTGCCTTTTTGGCTAATATGTAGTCGTCAAAGGTTTTGTGATAATCTAAATGGTCGTGCGAAATATTGGTGAAAGCCGCGCCAACGAATTTCAATCCAGCGATTCTACGTTGCTGAATGCCGTGGCTGCTTGCCTCCATAAAGCAGTATTTGCAACCCGCGTCAACCATCTTCTTCAAATAGCTATTCAGGCTAACCGGATCGGGAGTAGTGTGCGTTGCCGGATGAATTTCACGGCCGATCATCACATTCACCGTACTTAACAATCCGGCCTTTTGGCCTAAAGCCATAAAAAGCCGGTGGCATAAAGTTGCCACAGTAGTTTTTCCGTTGGTTCCGGTAATGCCTACCAGCTTTAATTTTGAAGAAGGATTGCCATAAAAGTTGGAAGCTAAAATTCCCAGCGTAGCATGAGCATCTTTCACCTGAATGTAGGTGGTGCCATCATGTAGTTCTTCTGGAAGCTTTTCGCAAACGATGGAACGAGCGCCTTGTGAAATAGCTTGGGCAATGTAGTCGTGCCCATCCACCACGGTTCCGGGAACGGCCACAAACAACGACTCTTTCACAACTTTGCGAGAGTCGAAAGCTATATTTTCTACAGCCACATTGGTGCTGCCAATGGCATCCAAAATTGGGGCGGTGTAGAGTATGTCTTTAAGTAGTTTCATCAATCGGCCGTTTTCTTATCCTAATTTCAATTCTATGAGAGCGCTGTTCCCCACATCTGAGCCAGCGGGTGGGTATTGCAAAATCACTTTTCCGTTGCCCTTAATTTTTACTTTGTAACCATGGTTTTCTAAAATGCTTAGTGCATCAGCTCCGCTTTTTCCCTTTAGGTTTGGCACCTTTTTTTGCGTTATCGTAATGTCATTGCTGGCATCTGTACCTAGTAATTCTGCGAAGCCTTGTGCTGGCTGGTCCAGGTCGCGAGGGGTGTCCAGGTAAATATTTTCCGCGATAGCTTTAAAGACAGGTCCTGCAACGGTAGACCCGTAATAGCCCATGTGGTTGTTGGGTTTGTTTACCACCACGATACAGGTATATTGTGGGTTGTCTGCCGGGAAGTAACCAGCAAAAGATGCTTGGTAATCTCTGGTGTCGCGCTTCCAATAGTTAAGCTGGCAGGTTCCGGTTTTACCCGCAATTTTCACCAAAGGACTTTGAAGGTTGGTGGCTGTTCCGTTTTCTACCACACCATCCAGCATTGACCTCACTTTAGCCAAAGTTTCCTTTGAGCAAATAGATGGGTTGATTACCTGCACTTCATTGTTTTGAATCACCTTGCCGTGCTTAGAAATACTTTCGATAAAGCGAGGCTTAATCATGGTTCCGTCATTGGCCACAGCATTATAAAGTGTAAGTACCTGAAGAGGCGTGAAGCTCACTTGGTATCCAAAGGCCATCCACGGAAGTGTAATTCCACTCCAGTTTTTGTCGCCCGGTTTGGGGATGAGGGGAGTTCCTTCCCCTTTTATGGCGAGGCCAAGCGGGTCGTGTAGTCCAAGGGTGTAAAGGCGGTCTACAAATCGAGATGGTTCATCTTTATAATTGTCATAAATAAGTTTTACGATGCCCACGTTTGAGGAAACCTCAAAAGCACGTTTCAACGTAACCCGGCCGTAGCCACCTTTTCCATTGTGGTAGTTGCTGTCTTTTATCTTCTTTCCGTAAATTTCATAAAGACCGTTTTCTGTGTCTACCATGGTGTTGGTGTCGGCAATTCCGTCTTCCATGGCAATCATTACTGAAGCTAATTTGAAAGTAGACCCAGGCTCGGTGCTTTCCCATACGGCATAGTTTCTTTTTTCAAAGTAGGTTCCTTCTTCGGTACGTCCCAAGTTGGCAATGCCGCGAATGGCTCCGGTTTTCACATCCATCACCACAGCGCAGCCATGGTCAGCTTCAAATCTCTCTAAAGCTTTTAGCAATTCGTGGTGTACGATATCCTGAATTTTGGTGTCGATGGTGGTAACCACATCAAGGCCGTCTTCAGGCTCTATTTCATAGCTGTCGGTTA
>JAUHWX010000343.1 GCA_030427285.1 Bacteroidia bacterium | reverse complement strand
TGTTTTATGGCGCGTCAGGCTTTGCCTTATTCGTTCGGCTAAATGTTCATCGTAAGGCATGCAGAGTTATATTTATTAATTATGTGAATTTATAAAAGCTGAATTTATGCGGTTTTTAAAAAAAAAACTCCCGAATCACCTTTCTCGGCAATTCGGGAGTTTTACAGTTTTTAGATAAAAAATGCTTAGTCCTTCAAAGTAGTGGGACAAACATAATCAGTAACAGGGATGCCGGTTTTTTTAATAGCACCATACCCCCCCTCTACATTTATCAGGTTGTGAATGCCCCTAGATTTTAAAATAGACCCTGCGATTACTGAGCGATATCCACCAGCACAGTGTACATGAAATGTTTCCTCTTTTGGAAATTCAGACATGTGATCATTAATGAAGTCCAACGGTAAATTCGTAGCATTTTCCACATGCTCAGATGTATACTCACCCTCTTTACGCACATCAATGACAATAGCATCGTTTTTCATGGCTTTTTCCAAATCTTCAGCACTTTCTGAAGCCATGGTGTCAACTTCTTTTCCTTCGGCTTTCCAGCTTTCTAATCCGCCTTTTAGGTAGCCCAAAACATTGTCAAATCCAACTCTGGCCAATCGCGTAATAGCTTCTTCTTCTCGTCCTTCGGGGGCAATAAGTAGTATAGGTTGCTCTACATCAGCAATAAGGGCACCAACCCACGGGGCAAAATTGCCATCCAATCCAATAAAAATTGAATTAGGCACAAAGGCTTTTACAAAATCTTTTTGATGGCGAACATCTAAAATAATTGCTCCAGTTTCATTGGCCGCAACCTCAAAGGCATCTGGCGAAAGCTGCTGCAGTCCTCGCTTCAACACATCATCTATGCTGGCATAGCCCTCCTTATTCATTTTTACGTTAAGCGGAAAATAGGAGGGAGGTGGTAAAAGCCCGTCCGTAACTTCTTCTACAAACTCAGCTTCGGTCATATCAGCACGAAGTGCGTAGTTCATTTTCTTTTGGTTGCCCAAAGTGTCTACGGTTTCTTTCATCATATTTTTACCACAGGCAGAACCTGCACCATGAGCTGGGTATACTGTAACATCATCAGCCAACGGCATAATCTTGTTGCGCAAGCTGTGGTACAAAGTAGCTGCTAACTGTTCTTGGGTCATGTGGGCTGCTTTTTGTGCCAAATCCGGACGGCCAACATCACCAAGAAATAGTGTATCGCCTGTAAAAATGGCTTCATCTTTCCCATGCTCATCTATTAGAAGGTAAGTGGCACTCTCCATGGTATGACCTGGGGTATGAAGCACTCGTATAGTTACATTTCCAAGTTTTAATTCTTCACCATCTTTAGCAATATGGGCCGGAAAATTAGGACTAGCCGTTGGGCCATAAACTATAGTTGCTCCGGTTTTTTCGGCAAGTGTAATGTGTCCGCTTACAAAGTCAGCGTGAAAGTGAGTTTCAAGAATATACTTGATTTTCGCATCATCTTTTTCAGCTTTTTCAATGTAAGGCTGTACCTCGCGCAAAGGATCAATGATGGCTACCTCGCCATTG
>JAUHWX010000150.1 GCA_030427285.1 Bacteroidia bacterium | reverse complement strand
ATTTCGCTGGTCGCAATGTCTGTTCCCAGATCTGCGGAAATTACATTAGTTCCGGAAATAGTGACACCCGTACCTCCGGTATAAGTGGTGCCGCCCGGGCCGGCATTATCTGCTGCTGGTGCCCAGTTTGTGCCATTCCATTTCAAAACTTCTCCATTACTAGGGCTTCCCTGTGCATCAGTCAAGTCATTTAATGCCATATTAGAAGCTTTTGCACTGCTCATAGCATAAGGCACACTTAGCAACTGCGAAGTTCCCATGGATGTATAGCTACTTCCGCCTGAAGCGTCCAGTTCTGTTTCCAAGTGAAACTCATCGGAACCCCAATCTATAGCCGCCATTGTACCACTTACAGGTATACCTCCGCCTATTTGCAAATTCACCAAACCAAAATCATTGGTGGCCAATGTGTGGGTTTCTGAATATACGACCGTGCCCCCGGCCGAACCTTTGTGAATATTTATTCTAAAGCTTACATTTTGATTAGCTATTGGCTGACCAGCATTATCCCGAACTACAGTTTGATATTGAAATTTTTCAGGGGCTTGTGCGCTTACCATTAAGCTTAGCACAAAAATTAATAGGGTAAATATTGAAGTTTTCATAATTAGTGGCTTTTAATAATTGAAAAGGTTTGTTTGATAGTTTCACCGGCCATAAACCGCAGGTAGTATGAGCCATCCGAAAAAGAGGTCATATCTATGGTTTGGCTCTCACCAGGAATCAGTTTTTGCTGTAAAAGCAATTTTCCATTTACGGAGTAAAGCGTCAGCCAACCACTCTCGGTTAGCTTTTCGGTAGTGATATTCAGCGATTCCACCACAGGGTTTGGAAATACCGATATAAGTGGCTCATTACTAAATTCCTCAAGAGAAACGACTTGCAGCTTGCTTTGATGAAAGCCCTGAGTAAGGGTAACTCCAGAGTTGCTGGCCGTGCTTATTACGGGTTCACCAAGGGTAAAACTCAGCTGATGGCCTCCATTAGAATAGTGGCCTCCCGCGCTTGACGCCACCTTTTGATCAGTGTTTTGGGAAAAAGCAAACAAGCTTATCCCGCATAAAATAAGGGTAGAAATTGTTTTCATAATAATTAAGGTTTATCGTTAAAATACACAGTCAGCGACCATTTATTTAGCAATAAATTCAGGTAAAACTGAACTCATAAAATGGGCATAGCGTAGGAGCTAGAAGCGGAGAAAAATGAGCTTATCAAGAAATTGATTACTCAAATGTAAAGAGATGACTAACTTACTAAAGCCAACAATGAGCCGTTGGTATGCTCCGGCAGTAAGTTGAAATTTTTGACGATTTTAGGGTTACCCTAAAAAAGGAAAGGCCGCTCTAGATAGAACGACCTTTTCCCCTCGCAACAATTCAGAAGAGTGAACCTCCTGATGTTATCTTAAATTACTTGAACTTGTAGGTGTAGCCTAGTGAAAACTGCACTCCAGGATTTAACCTGCTGAAGACCTGATCCTGAGCATCATAACCCACATAAAAGCTTTCTCTAACGTCATTAAGAATGTTTTTGACTTTGAAGGTTACAGCAGAACGTCCGGTTTCACCAAAGGCCTTCCGGGCAGTGAAGTTCAAAGAGTGAAACATTTCGGTATATACATCGGGAAATACTCTACCTCCCACTACTTCCAGTGTTCTGCCCTTCACATTGTAATAAACACCTGCATTGAACTTTTTCTCACTATTATCATAACTAATGCCTGCATTAACAATATAGGGCGCTTGTCCAGCCATAGGGCGCTTACCATCAATTTTTTGGCCTGATCTGGCATAAGCCTTTCGTCCTTCTTCCTCAATATTACTCATATCAATTTGAGAAAACGCATACGTAAAGTTTCCGCTAAATGAGAACTTATCAAAAGTTGGGCTGATGAATCCTAAGTTCTTGCGATATTCAATCTCAGCACCGAATAGTTGACCATTTCCTACGTTACGTGGCTGAAACTCCGAGGTTGTCTGAGCGGTTGTAATTCTTACCAACTCAATGGCATTATTAAAAAGTTTTGCAAAACCACTGATTGAGAATACTTCTCCTGGCTTCATGAAAACTTCCCATCTCAAGTCAAAGTTGTTAATTCGTGTTTCGGTTAGATTACCGTCCCAAAGTATTTCGCCTGTGTTGGGATCTGAATATGCATAAAAGCCACCGTTAAACATCCGGTCAGTAATAGGATCTTGAATTTGTGCAAATGACAATTCTTTGAAAGACGGACGCGCAATTGATCTGTAGTATGAAAAACGAATGTTTTCATTTTCATCCTTGGCAAAAATCAAATTAGCTGAAGGAAACAAGTCAAGAGCATCCAGTACTTTGGCATTATCCAGTACATTTCCACCACCTTGGCCATTTATCTGCCCAACGGCTCCTGCTTGATCTCTTCCGGTATGATATTGTACAAAATACTCAGCACGTAAGCCTACAATTGCCTTAAGTCTCGTGGAAAGACTTGCCTCCTGCGAAACATAAAAAGCAGTATTGTGGGCTGTAGAGCTATATTCATTTGGGTTAACACTTCGCTGTGCCGCATTGTACCACATTTGGCTACCATTTGGATAAATGTTTTCCGGAGTAAGGACTTTGTTTGGGTCACCACTAAACTCTGGCCATGCGCGAAGAGATTGGAGATCGAAGGTTAGAATTTCATAGTTTCTACGCTTGAATACATAACTCCCGCCAAATTTTAATTTTCCTTCACGACCAAATAATTTATTCTTACGAGTAAGGTTCAGCTTTGATACAGCATTTACTTCGTCCAAGGATCTCCAGCTACGCTTTGGGTTTCCTCCTTGCCCTGCTTCAAAAGTGGAGTCGCCTCTATTGATAGAGAATGAAGTTTTTCTCAAATCAGGTTCATCCATTCGCGATAGTGTTGGAGAAAGTTTCCATTCAATTTCCCACAGATCATCTTTTAAATGGTGCTCACCACTAAGCAGTACGTTGGTAAGCGCACGCTCAGCATAAACTAAGCTGTTTTGATAAGCTTTGTATCCAGATTGCCCGGTAGAGCCACCTTCTTCACTATTGTCAACATATAGTTGTGCTGCTTCAGTTTCACCATTTTGTAAGTGCATTACAGTAAACTGATATTTTGACTTTTGGGTCTTATAGGCTAATCCCGCTAACCCTCCTAAAAGAACATTATTAGAACCCTGCGAACCAGTCTTTCTGTTGGTGTAAAGCATTTCAGGGCTATCACTACCTTGTACAGGGAGTACGTACTCACCATATTCTACCTCATCGTAATAATCCGTAGAATTTTTGTAAGTAAGTGAAAAAATGTATCCAAGCTTGTTACCACTTTCCAGCATCTTTTGATTTCCGGCAGACACTCCTAAATCGTAATCCATAAAGCTAGTTTGCTTCATGGCTCCCAGAGTAGGATTAAAGCTTGAAATAAAATTATTTATCTCCTGATCAGAATAGGTACCTGTAGAAGTAGGGCTGGGAATAGGATCTTGATCTGCACCTTCAGGCAATGCTCTTGTACCATCATCAAAGCCAAGGAAGTCAGTGCTTCCACCATCATAGGCTATGTAGTCGCTATTGAAGTGCATGGCAGGGTTGTAACCCAAGCCAAGAGAAACATCAAATACAGGTCTATCAGGAAAATCTTTGGTAACAATATCAACAAGACCTCCTGTAAAATCTGCTGGCAACTCTGACAATCCAGATTTAAGAATAGTCATATTATCGATAAGATTGGTTGGAAATATGTCAATCTGAATAGCATTTCTATCCGGATCAAGACCAGGAACATCTACTCCATTGAGCATGGTTTTGGTATAACGATCACCAATACCGCGCACATATACATACTTTCCACCTTCTACTGAAACACCCGTAACACGCTTGGCCGCATCTCCGGCATCAGAGTCTCCCGTTTTCTTAAGCTCTCCGGCAGATATTCCGTCTACTACGTTGGTTGACTTTCTCTTGATAGTCATCATAGCAGCCTCTGTATTTCGGGCAGCCTCAGCAGTAATTACTACTTCGCCTAATTCACTTGAAGCAGGCTTTAGAGCAACCGTATTTATCACATTTACCTCTCCGGCTTTTACCTCTACACTGGTGATATTTACCTTGGTCATCCCGATAAACGTTAGTTCGAGATTATAGGTTCCTGGCTGAGCCTCTAATTCAAAAAAGCCATCAAAATCTGTTGTGGTGCCAATCATTGTACCTTTTAGCACTGCATTTGCACTAAATAAGGGCTCACCTGTTTCTCCGTCAATAATCTGACCTCTTATTATTCCCTTTTGGGATATCCCGACCAGTGGAATTACCATGGTCAATAGGATAAATATTGTTTTAATACTTTGATTCATTTCTCCTCTTTTTCAGAATTGTTGCGATAGAATTCGATCTGGGATGGATGGAATAAACTGTGTTTTTAAAAAAGCTTGCTCCGAAAAACTTCGGAGCAAGCTTAAACTCTATTAGGAATAGTTAGGATTATTGTCCGATTTTGCTTAGCTCACCAGAGGCAGCAGCCCAAGTCCATCCAGCGAACTCACCACTATTGGCTCCTACAGTAGGAGTAGTAACGGCAGACACTTCTGATGGAGTGGTTCCGGGAGCAAAAAGATCAGCAAGAGAACCTCCGTTTAGCATTATTTCAATACCCGATGTAGCACCGCTCTTATCTCCACCAAATGACTCGAAAGGATTGAACTCGTCCTCATCAGCA
Organism: Bacteroidia bacterium; assembly: GCA_030427285.1. Taxonomy (GTDB): domain Bacteria; phylum Bacteroidota; class Bacteroidia; order Flavobacteriales; family Schleiferiaceae; genus Owenweeksia. Next base: position 3,234 of record JAUHWX010000150.1, on the reverse strand, counting down.
GTAGCTGCTATGTAAGCATAATCTGCTCCAAGACCATAGAAGTATACGTTTTCTAGAGCAGCATTAGTATTACCGTCCCAGTCTACTAGGTGATCAATTTTGTCGCCAGCGTAAACGGTACCATTCTTAAACCAATGTGTTTTTCCGGTTGCTGAAGAACCTTCCGGTCCATCCAATTCGAAGGCAGAACCACCATTAGGAGTGATTACCATAAAGTTTTCACATGTACCTGTCCAGTCCTGATCAGTATCAAGACCGTCATCACCTGAGTTCCAGATTAAAACATCAGATACACTTACAGTTCCACCAAACCACTCAATTCCGTCATCCTGGTTGGCAACAACTTCAATGTGGTGAATTTTAGTACCAGAACCTACACCTCCAAGGGTAAGGCCATTGATTTCGTTTCCAGCACCTATGTTGGTACCTCCATGACGAATAGATACGTAAGAAAACTCTCCAGAGCTATGAGCTGGCTCTGTTCCACCGTATAGACCGTTTTGGTCAGAAGTAGGAATACCTTCAATTTGTACTTCACCAGCCGTAGCAGAAATTGGAGCTTTACCCAAGATGATAATACCACCCCAAAGTCCATTCATATCTGCCTCCATGTTTGGGCTTGCAATATCGCCAGTGCTTACTTTATCAGTAACTGTAGTAAAGATGATTGGTTCAGCAGGAGTACCGTTAGCCATAATCTTTCCATCACGGGCAATTACAAGTGCAGAAGAAACAGCACCAGCTCCCGGGTTAGCTTTAATTACAGTACCTGGCTCGATAGTAAGAACAGCTCCACCAGTTACGGTTACTCTACCATCAAGTGTGTAGCATTTGTCAGCCGTCCATTTTTCGCTTACAGTAATTTCACCAGATTTGGTGATACAACTGCTAGCAGGTGGAGTTACTACTTTCTTTTCTTCTTCACCGCAAGAAGTAAGCGTAAATGCCGCAGCAAAAGCGCTAAACAATACGATTGATTTTAATTTTTTCATCAGAACAGTTTGTTTTAAATTCTGCAGCAAAGAAATGGCTGTCATGTTACGCCACTGTTAATGGAATTTGAACAATACCTCAACTTTCATTTTTAAAGGGCCGAAGCACAATTTCTCCTGAATATCAACCGATAACATACAAACCTCGCTTAATACTATCTTAAAATCCATAATACTGTATTAAGGATTTGTTAATACCTTACCCTTTATTTATATATAAATTACTTTTGGCCTCAAATTATATGTAACGCAATGAACAACAGCGACTTCACCCTACTACTAGTAGATGATGAACCCGATATTCTGGAATTTGTAAGCTATAACCTTAAGAAGGAAGGCTTTAAAGTACTTACCGCCCCTAATGGAGAGGCAGGACTTAAATTGGCCAAAAAGGAAAAGCCACAGCTTATACTACTGGATGTGATGATGCCCGGCATGGATGGCATCGAAACTTGCGATCAGATTCGCAAGGTGCCGGACTTGGAAAATTCGCTTATTGCATTTCTCACTGCTCGTGGCGAAGATTATAGTCAGGTAGCTGGTTTTGAAGCTGGGGCTGATGATTATATCACAAAACCCATAAAGCCAAAAGTATTAGTGAGCCGCATCAAAGCCTTACTGCGTAGATACGGACAGTCTACCAATAACAGTTCTACCATAGAGTTTGGTGAGCTTAGTATTGATTTGGACAAATACCAAGTAAACTATAAAGGGGAGAAGCTTGACCTTCCCCGTAAAGAGTTTGAATTACTTACCTTGCTCACTTCGCGCCCTGGCAAGGTGTTTCACCGAGATGAAATATTAGACAAAATTTGGGGTAACGAAGTAGTAGTGGGTGGACGTACCATTGATGTACACATTCGTAAACTACGTGAAAAAATTGGTGAAGAATATATTAAAACGGTAAAAGGTGTAGGCTATAAGTTTCAATCTTAAGCTCCTCCTTGCTCTTAGATGCAATTTGACAAGCCCAACATTTTGGCGCTTTCATTGGCCGGCATTATTGCCGTGCTGATATGGGTGCTTACTTCTTCGGTACTTTATGTAAGTACAGGAAATGATGCATACCTACTCGAAGTGGGCATGGTTTCTATTGCCATGTTTATTGCTTGCTATCTCGTTATTCGTTACTCTGTGGAGGAGTTCATTTACAATAAGGTAAAGATCATCTACAAGAATATTCACAACCTGAAAATAGGGAGTGATGAAGATGAAGACGAAATAGTGCGCAGCACTGATCTGGATATGGTAACCCGCGAAGTATCGGAGTGGGCGGAGCAGCGCGATATAGAAATAGAAGCACTGCAGGTACGTGAAAACTTTAGACGCGAATTTGTGGGCAATGTTTCGCATGAATTAAAAACCCCCATTTTTAATATTCAAGGATACTTGCTCACCCTGCTGGATGGTGCCCTTGATGACCCTGAAATAAACAGGCGCTACCTAAAAAGGGCTAACAAATCTGTAGATCGTATGATTTACATTATCCAAGATTTGGAAACTATCAGTAAGCTGGAGTCCAATATGATTCAACTGGCCTATTCCAATTTCAATATTGTTGGCCTTGTAAAAGAAGTATTTGAAATGCTGGAGGACAAGGCTAAAGAGCGAAAGATAAAATTGGTCTTTAAGAAGGAGTACGACAAGCCTATAAAGGTGTACGGTGACCGTCAAAAAGTAGAACAAGTACTCATCAACCTTATCAACAATGCCATTAAATATGGTAATGACAAAGGAAAGGTAGAAGTTCGCTTTTACGATATGGACAAGCAAATACTTACCGAGGTGAGCGATGATGGCGTGGGTATTCCGCAAGAAGATTTGTCCAGAATTTTTGAGCGATTTTACCGTGTGGACAAAAGCCGTTCGCGCGAAGCAGGCGGCACAGGGCTCGGGCTTTCTATTGTAAAACATATCATTGAAGCGCACAAGCAAACTATCAATGCGCGAAGTAGCGAAAAGGCCGGATCAACTTTTTCCTTTACCCTTCAAAAAGGAAAATAACCGCTCCCAATTCGTTTCTTTAGATTCAATATCCTTAAAACCCTGATACATTTCGGCTTTCGCCAAATCCTCTGGTAAATTGATATAATCTTGCCCCACGTAGGCAAAGCGACCTTTGTGCAACTGAAACCTCGCCAGGTATTCCTGTTCCGGTTGGCCAGGAGTTGGGATTAGCAAAGCATGATTTTTCAAAGCATAATAATCCATGAGCGATGAATAGCCAGATCGACTGATTGTT
>JAUHWX010000149.1 GCA_030427285.1 Bacteroidia bacterium | reverse complement strand
GTTTACAGCCACTGAAATAAAAGTAAACTCAGGATTGAAAGATTCAGAATTTACTAAGTAGACTTAGTTTTATAATAATTGAAGAGCGGCATTTCTGAAAGGGAGTGCCGCTTTTTTTTTTACAGCCCTTGCAACGGTCTTGACCCTATCAGCGGCTAAGTGTTTAATTTACCTTTAATCACTGTAAGGGTTTGCAATCACTGTAAGGGTTTGCAACCACTGACAGGATTTCGTTGAATAGCTTTTAACCCAAAATACTAAAAGCTAAACTCTAAACAAATTCAAAGAATTTTTAAGCGTGAAAATCAGCACCCTGCGTTCGGTTGCCTTTTGAATCTTTGTATGGCATTTTGGGCTTAGCGCTAATAACATAGGTCATTTTACCTTGAGAAATTTATATATTCAAAACCCTTAAACGAAAACTACTTTATGATGACCTCTCTCAAATTTTCACTCTACCTGCTCCTGTCTTTTTTAATAGCCACCAGCTGCACCAAAGAAGAAGAACCTAACGTGCCCTGTCTTGGTTCTTTTAGTTGTGACATCAACGGTGAACCTTTTGAAACTTCGGGAAGATATGATTGTAGCAGTAAATCGTTCTCCTACGACTCAGATCAATTTATTCTTCGGGTTTCTGGCGCAGATTGTAGAGTTAAGAGTAACGGTTTTAGAGGTGTTGTATTTGTAACTCCAAATGTTTTAGGGACGGGGACTTTCCCAATAGGATCAGTTAATGCAGGCTATTTTGATGGCACCGGAAGAGCTGTGCCTCACAACAATGAGGTTAACGGCCAATTAATAATCACCCAATTTGTTGCTGATCAATACAGTAAAGATTACACTAATGGCTATGTAGAAGGTACTTTCTGGTTTACTGCTTATAATGAGGATACTAAGGATACCGCCTATGTTACCAATGGCCAATTCTGTGGCCGCATATAAACAAACACTTTTACTTCTAAATTCTAACAAAATGCAAAAATTGAAACTCACGGTACTAAGCTTGGCCCAAGCCATATACTTAAGTATCCCCTGGCCTTAATTAATTCCCTAGATTCAAGAGTTCTTAATTAAACTACTTTATGACGACCTCTCTCAAATTTTCACTCTACCTGCTCCTGTCTTTTTTAATAGCCACTAGCTGCACCAAAGAAGAAGAACCTAACGTGCCCTGTCTGGGCTCATTTAGCTGTATTATTAATGGGCTGCCATTTGAAGCCCAAGGGAGCTTTAGCTGTAGTAGCAAGTACAATTCATTTGATACCGTAGATCATATTTTGTATACATCCGGTACTGATTGTAATGTGAAGGAAAATGGGTACAGCACTATTGTTTTTGATGTTGTTGGAGTTTCTAAACCTGGCAGCTATTCCATTAACCAAGTAAATTGTGGATACCTAAATGATAGAGGAATTCCTGTTCATCATAATATGGAAATAGATGGAAAAGTTCAAATAACAAACTTCATAAAAAACAACTATAGCGATGAATACACTGGTGGTTATGTTACTGGTACATTCTGGTTTAGCTCTTACAACGATAATACTCAAGACACTGTATTTATATCCAACGGAGAGTTCTGCGCTCGTATATAAATAAACCCCTTTCAATCTAAATTCTAACAAAATGTAAAAACTGCTTCTACTGGCATTATGTTTAACTATTAACATAGTTAGCTTAGCCCAATAACCTACCATGACCCAAACCGACAGTGTGGATATAGATCCCATGCGGTAATAGACTCTATGCTTAGTCAGCTCGATATGAGCTCTATCTCTACTGGGCTTCTACTGGATAAGGCTATTCCCTTTGCCCGGGTTAAAAATTTTGACGGCCAAGCCGGGACGGACACCCTCCTGTACAGACCTGACAGCGATCTTGACCTTGGCAGGGGTTTTATTTAAACCTTGTTCAAACACTCTAAGGGTTTGCAACCACTGACAGGATTTCGCTGAATGGGTTTAAATTCAAAAAACTAAAGTCTGAAAAAATCAAAACATTTAGCAGACCTGCCTTTTGGAGCTTTGAATTTCCTTGTTTGAGAGCTTGTTTAGATTTTAGAGTTTCGTGCTTAGAATTTAATTTTTCTTCTCCCTGTATTTCCTCCTTGCATTCACCACATATACGCCAAGCAAAATTGCCCCCATTCCAAACACGTGATCGATTCCAATATTTTCACCATCTACCACGCCCCAAATAAGTGCTACCAAGGGAATCAAATACGTAACGGATGAAGCAAAAAGTGAGTCGGTATTTTTAATCAAATAATTGAAAATAATAACCGCCAAGCTTGAACCCACTATTCCTAAAATGGCCACATAGGAGAGACTAATCCACGCCTTATCATCCGTTTGCATAATGCTTACAAAGTCTGTGGTAAAAACATAAATAGTGGCAGGGATACCCACAAATAGCAAACTCAACAAGGTGATGGTGAGAGAATCTAAATGCCTGAGCCATGAACTAAGCGTATTGATGGAAATAGCATAACACAAGGTTGCTAAAATTGGCAGTGCCCCATACTGTAGTTTGGTTGGGTCAATTTCAACACCAGGCATCAACAACCAAACCGCCCCGGCCAATCCTATTAAAATTCCAACAACAGATGGAATACCCACTTTGGCTTTGTAGAAAAGCACCCCTATTATTAAAGTAAAAAGCGGAACCAAGGAATTGAGAATCCCTACCAGGCCACTATCCAATTTGGTGACAGCCAATGGAAACAAGAGGTACGGAATTGCATTTCCTAAAAGTCCAACCACGAGTAATGGAAGAATGTCTTTTTTACGAAGAAATCGCAAACGCCTAAAGGCAATTATGAAGGTGAACCAAAAAGCCAACGAAACACGAATCATCCCAATTTGGCTATAGGAAAAGGATTGCAAGCCGTATTTCATTAAAATAAAGGAGCTCCCCCAAATAAGTGCAAGCAGCGCGAACAACGCCCACGCCTGCCAGTTTTTAGTGCTTTCGTTCATTGGGCGAAGGTAGGTTACAGTTGGCAATTTGCGGTTTGTAAACTCTAAATGCTAAACCTCAAACTCTAAACAAATTAGAAAGCATAAAAGCAAAAACCCAAAAAATCCTACACTGGCCAACTTAAGGTAGGTCATAGTTTTAGCTTTTGAGATTTTTTCCTTTTTGAAGTTTTGTTTAAGATTTAGAGTTTCGAGCATAGGGTTTGCTTTTGGTAAACTGCCTACCCTTCCAAAGTTCCTTCAGGCAAGTCCTCTATTTTGATGTACATAAAGCCATCCAGAGAATCATTAAAAAGTGGGTCTACATTGAAGCAAACCATGCGAGAGTTTTGCTTGAGGTATTTTTTGATGAGAATTGGAAAACGTTTATTCCCTGGCTCTATTTCTTCAATAATGCGGTCAAATTTATTGAGGTCATCATGGCTGCTTTCAAATACGAGCTGGCGATATTTTTCATCCAACTTTGGCTTAAATGGTTTTCGTGGGCGAATATGATAAGCCAGTTCTTCATCGCCATAATGTTGAAACAAATATTCCACCATCAATGACTTGCTAAACCGTGAAAAGCTATTGCTGATACTTGCACAGCCGGTAATGTACTCCAACTCGGGGTGTCGCAAAACAACCTGTGCAATTCCTTTCCACAGCAAAAAAAGTGGCAACGGTTTTTGTTGTTGATTTTTAACCACAAAAGCACGGCCCATTTCCAAACTTTTTGAAAACATATCATAGGCATACTCATCTACCTTAAAAAGTGTAGTTACATAAAAACCTTTGATACCAAACCGCTTAAAAATTTCACTACCAATACCCAAACGGTAGGCTCCAGCAATCTGTTTTTCTTCATTATCCCAAAGGATAAGATGCTCATAATGATAGTCGTACTCATCCAAATCCAATGGGAGGTTGCTACCCTCACCTACATCCCTAAAAGTGATTTCACGCAAGCGGCCAATCTCTTTCAAAATGCAAGGAATATTTTTGGATGGACTTACAAAAAGGTCATAATTCTTTTGAGTAAACAAATAGGCAGAAGTATCTCTTAAGCCCTCTATTTCCTTCTGTATCAGCGAAGGCTCCACAGCATCAATTATCGGCTGTGCTTCATCCGGCCGCCTCAGTGGAAAAAGCTTTTTGGATGGTGACAAAGCCTGACTTAAAAGATAAGTTCGCTGTCGCAAAAATTCCGTGTAGTGTTGAATTTCAGGATATCCGGCCTGCTCTTTTACAGAAATTTGACGACCTATACGAATTCCGATGGCCTTGTTTCTCTGTTTCCTCAGTTCCGAAGGTAATTTTGCTGTGCGGAGTGTTGGATGCAGCAAAGACAAGAGGTAGAAAAACGCACTGTTTCTAGCTTTAAAGTAAATGGGCACCACCGGAACTTCTACCTTCTGAATCATCTTCATGATAGACTCTTCCCAAGGTTTATCCCTTATTTTTCTTTCATCAAGTTTATAGGTACTTACTTCACCAGCTGGAAAAATCCCAAGTCCTTTTCCTTCCTTTAGGTGATCCAAAGACGCCTTTACTCCGCTGTAGCTGGATTTTAAATCTTTATTTTCAAATGGGTTTACTCCAATAAAATAATCCTGAAGCGGCTCTACTTTTTGTAGTAAAAAGTTAGCCATCACTTTGTAATCCGGCCGTACTTGCTCGATGAGCTTTATCAAAATAATACCATCAATGCCACCAAGCGGATGATTACTTACCGTAATGAATGGACCTTCTTTGGGGATGCGTTTTAACTCTTCTTCATAGTAATCAAACTCCACTTTAAACTCATCCAAAAGTGCATCGATAAACTCTACACCTTTTAGTTCTTCAAATTTGTCATACACCTCGTTTACATCAGAAATGCGCAGTATATCCATAATGGGTTTTGCAAGCATACTCATGCCTATTTTATCCAACTGAACTACACGCGCTATATCCTTTTTGTCTACGAGACCCATTCTAAAAAAATTTGAATAAACTTAAATAAAATGCTAGATAGTAACCACCTGATACGTGTTTCGGCTTATTTGCTCCAATAGTATTTCGCCCGACTTTTTAACTCTGGAAACCGCATCATCATCATAGTGGCGCACACTGTATAAATTTACGCCTTCATTGTAAGTTATGTCAAAATCCTTCCCTAATTCTTCAATCAATTTAGGTACAGTAATAGGGTCATTATTAATGCAAAAAGAAGAACTTACCGCGGTATTTTGAGTCATATTTACACGCGCACCAAACTGATGTAGCGTTTTATAAATCATGCTCAGGTGATCTTCTACAATAAAGGCCAGGTCGCGTGTAGAAATGGTTATTAAAGTTTGATTATCCTTTTTTATAAAACAAGGAAGAAATGGGTTTAAATCAGAGCCTTCGCGTATAAGTGTGCCCACCTCAGCCGGGTTTACAAAAGACTTTACGCGAAGCGGAATAAGCTTTTTCTGTAGGGGTTGAATAGTTTTTGGATGAATTACGGAAGCTCCATAATAAGCAAGCTCGATGGCTTCGCGGTAACTGATTTCATTTAACAATTCTACACTGTCAAACACCTTTGGGTCGCCATTTAAAACCCCTGGCACATCTTTCCAGATAACCACCTCTTCTGCGCCAAGCACATAGCCCAAAACGGATGCTGTATAATCGGAACCTTCCCTGCCCAAAGTGGTGGGGTTCAAATCATCATCAGAACCAATAAAACCTTGAATAACATAGCGATTTCCGGGCTTTATGGTTTCTTTTACCATCCTTTCGGTAAAGGTCCAATCTACTCGGGCAAAACGGAAATTTTGATCGGTGCGAATAAGTCTGCGAGCATCCAGCCACTTGTTTTGATAACCCGAACTATTGAGGTAGCTGCTTACAATTTTGGTGGAAATCAACTCACCAAAAGATACAATCTGGTCATACACCTGATTGAAATTACCTTCAGGTTGACCTTGCGTAATGATTTCAAGTTGGGTGATTAGAATTTCAATATCATTGTGAACCCGATGTTCATCAGAAGGAAAAAGCTCATCAATGATCGCAAAGTGATCCTGTTTTATTTTGGTGATGATTTCGGAGCAACCTTCTTTTCCATTATAAAATTTTTGCACCAACTCCTCCAGGGCATTGGTAGTTTTACCCATGGCCGAAACCACGATTAAAATTTCTTCTCCGGGAAAATGACCAAGTACGTTGGCCACATTTCTCACACTCTCAGCATCTTTTACTGAGGCTCCTCCAAACTTAAACACTTTCATTTCGTGATAAACCTTAATTTAGGCTGGCGAAGTTAGTTCTATGGCACTATCCTGCAAAATTTATAAAATCAATAATCATGAAGGAACCTCAAGCCAATAGCCGAAGAAGCTTTTTAAAGAATATCTCCATGGCTTCAATATCCATGGCTGCCTTACCAGCAGGAGTTGGGGCGGCTGTAAAAACGCGTACTCAAGATGAAGCAACTCTGGCTTGCAATGCTACCACACTTGATTATTACGGGCAGGGGCCTTTTTATTCAGCTAATCCTCCAATGATTTCCAATGGCTTATTGGCTGGGCCTTCAGAGCCAGGCACGCGCATTATCATAAGTGGCAGAGTCATGAATCTTGATTGCACTGAAGCTATTGCCAATGCTGAAATAGATATATGGCATGCCAATGATGCCGGGCAATACGATAATTCGGGTTACAACCTTAGAGGCAAGGTACTCGCTAATGCACAAGGCTTTTACAGTTTTGAAACTATTTGGCCAGGCAAATACCTCAATGGCAACCAATATCGACCTTCACATATACACTTCAAAATTTCTGCGCCTGGATTTAGCACTCTAACCACTCAACTATATTTTCAGGGAGACAGCTCAATACCCGCTGACGCTGCAGCTTCCATAAGCTCGGGCGTATATGATGCCAGCTCACGGATTATTAGTTTATCACAAAACAGTAATGGCAAATATGAAGGCACTTGGGATGTGGTAGTTGATGCCCAAGGTGTTCCCCTTGGTATAGATTCGCTACATCTTAATAAAGGCATTATTTACTCCGCTTCACCCAACCCTTTTTGGGAAGAAATTGAAATTAATTATGGGGTTTTTGAAAAGGCCAAAGTGAGCTTATTGGTATTTGATATGCAAGGTAAGGAAGTGGCCAACTTAAAAGACCTACAGCATTCTCCAGAAAAATATTCAGCTATTTGGAACCCTCCAGCTAACCTTCCTTCAGGGCTTTATTTTGTAGCGCTCAAGGTAAATGACATGCAAGTTCATTATTTAAAAATTGCCCGAAAATCCAGCTGATTTACAGAGCTGTTGTCTCGCTTGAGCGGAGAAAGTGAAAAGAGTTATTTTTTTGCCTTGAGAGCGCCTACCACGGCCATTAAGGTAAACACCAAACCAATACCAAGAATTGGCAATGCTACCATCATATTCTGTGTGGTTATCATTATGATTACACCTGTGGTATTTAGCATTATACCCAATATTACATAGGTTAGGATTTTATTGTCCATTGAGATTTTAGCGTTTCAGTTATTGTACAAAGATTGAAAAATTTGACTGGCAAACTCCCAAAAATATGTTCGATACTGTACACCTGGTGTTCGGTAATGGTCAATCACTACCTATAGGGTAATTAGGAGCTTATTGAGAATCAAAATAGTAGAAAATGGTATTTAGCTTGTAAGCTAATGAGGAGTGGTAAAAATATTTATCTTGATAAGCTAAAATTAATACCTACAAACACATTTTACATTATGAAAAAAATTGGACTATTCCTAACTACTGCTTTTGCCTTTGCTTCTCTTAGTGTGTCTGCTCAATCAGCGGATGAAATCATTACAGAATACTTTGAGGTAACCGGAGGAGCCGAAAACTGGGAAAAACTAGAAGGTGTGCAAATGGATGCCAAAGTAAACCAAGGGGGAATGGAAATTCCGGTAACGGTAATTCAAATGGCGGATAACCGCGAAATGATTTCCATTAACCTACAAGGGCAAGATATTGTGCAAAGCTCGTATGACGGAGAATCACTTTGGAG
>JAUHWX010000002.1 GCA_030427285.1 Bacteroidia bacterium | reverse complement strand
TCAAATACCTTTTCAGAGTAATTATAAAGCTCCACAAAATCAGACCCTTGTGGATATGGATTAAACAAAACTTCATTAATTAACACCTCCCCCACTACAGGGATAGAAGGGATCGCAAAAATCGCGGTGTCTTCCTTCATAATGTTTCCAGCACAATCAGTTGGCAAATCACTCAACCACAATTGATAAAGTGTTTCTTCCTTAATTTTTTCTCCAAACCTAATAACAACACTTGAAGAAGTTATAATATCCGGATCCACACTTTGGATAGTGATACTTGGAGAAATCATATAATTTGAAATATCTGCTATTAGCAACTCATCTACTCTTTCCGAAAAATATATCCCGATGCTGCTATCTCCTAAAATAGCTACTCGAGTAATTGCCGGGGAGATGGTGTCCCGATTTACTCCTGCCACACTATTCTTTGCACCTGGTGTTCCTCCAATAGAATTTACAGAAGCTGTCCAATTCTCCTTACCACCGCAGGGATTGTCAATATCAATTAACTCTAGCGACCACCCACCATTTTCTTTGTTCGCATCATTATACCAATCATCTGCGTATGTCACACTGTTTACAACCACTCCCTTTGGAGAAAGCAAAGAAATACTTGTGCCGCTATTGGTGAGTGCGGTTGAAGACATATCCAATCCCAAAACTGGGATTCCTGGAGGAAATTCAGCAACTCCAATATCTTTGGTGATGACTACAAATTCTTCCGAATCTAAAATGTAACTTGGCAATAGTTCACCTGTACTTCCAAAACGTAAAACCCAACCCATCAAATCAATAGACAAACTACTGTTGTTATATAGTTCCAAATATTCCCTCTCGGGCAATGCGTTTGGTGGAACACCCACCACAGGACTTGGGTCAGGCATTAATTCCGTGATGATGATTTGATTTTCCACAGCCTGAAAACGGATAAAGGGAAGCGTATCATGAGTTGTATTTCCAAACAAATCCATGACGTCACTTACATTTAGATAATACTGCGTATTTATTTGGAATACAGAATTAAAGACAAGGTCAACTTCAGTGAAATTAGTACGGTTTAAAACTGCAGAAATGGGCAGTCCTAAATTGCCACTGCCTTGGTAATTTGAAATATCCGTAGCACTCGAACTATCCATTGGTTCAGAAAACTCCAAACGCAATGAGGAAGAATCTAAAATTGTCAGCCCAATAATTTCAGCAGCTTGGTTATCATTATAAGCATATCCTGAAATTGAGAAATCATCGAAATAGAATTTGTCCGACCGCGTGCTGGTATAAATACATTCTACACCAAAATGCTGACTCCTGTTATAGGTGGCGTCTGTAGCCGAATCTAACGGCACGTAATTAGCAGCTCCAGATGTATCCGCACTAAGCACCCAAAAACCAAGACTATCACGGGTAACTTTAACAGAAACTTCTACATTACTAAGATCAAGCCAATCATCGCCACTTTCAACAACCAATACAGAGCTAGCTCCATCTTGCCTAAATAAACTAACTCGATCAGCAGAACTACCTCCCAGTCTTACATAGTACCCATTAAACGAACCACCTATATCTTGTCGGTCTGCAACAAGGCATATTTTTGCATAATTACTTGAAGACGGGTTGAAGTCCATTTTAACATAAAATTTCCAAGTAGCATTATCGATAACTTCTGAAACTGAGCTTAGATAAGAACTTCCGGCAGCATTGTCATTTAACTGTAATTGAAAGCTAGTATTTACAATAAATTTAGACGTATCACCATTCCACACAGGATTTTGTGACAAATCACCATCCGAAAAATCATCGGTAACGGTAATCTGCGAAAAGCAGAAAAAAGGAAACAAGAATATTATTAGCGCAGTTCTCATTGGTTGTATTTAGAGCTTAACTTTGAGCCCTTAAAATCTTTGATAATTTAAGATTAATTTTTAGAAAGTATGCGCATTGCAGTAGTGGGAGCCACCGGAATGGTAGGCCAGGAGATGCTCAAAGTACTTGAGCAAAGAAATGTCCAGATGGACGAATTACTATTGGTTGCCTCAGAAAAGTCTGTAGGCAAAGAAGTTTCCTTTAAGGGTAAACAGGTGAAGGTAATCTCCATGAAACAAGCAATTGCATCCAAACCTGATATAGCTCTTTTCTCAGCTGGTGGCGATACTTCATTGGAGTTTGCCCCCCAATTTGCAGCCGTTGGAACTACAGTTATTGACAACTCTTCGGCCTGGAGAATGGATCCGGACAAGAAGCTTATTGTACCTGAAATAAATGGTGATAGCCTTACGGAAGATGATAAAATTATTGCCAACCCAAATTGCTCAACCATCCAATTAGTGATGGTGCTAAAACCTCTTCACGAAAAATATTCTATAAAAAGAGTAGTGGTGAGCACGTACCAAAGCATTACCGGTACGGGTGTAAAAGCTGTTGCGCAAATGGAGAATGAGCGTGCTGGCCAAAAAGGCGACATGGCTTATCCTTATGAAATTGACCGAAACTGCATCCCACATTGCGATGTGTTTTTAGAAAACGGCTACACCAAAGAGGAAATGAAACTGACCAACGAAACCAAGAAAATTCTTGGTGATGATAATGTTCACGTTACGGCTACAGCCGTCCGCGTTCCCGTAGTTGGCGGGCATTCTGAAAGTGTAAATATTGAGTTTGAAAACGAATTCAATACCGGAGACGTTAGAAAGTTGTTGGCAAACTGCGATGGAATCACAGTTCAGGATATGCTTGAAACCAACACCTACCCGATGCCTTTATATTCTAAAGGAAAGGACGATGTATTTGTTGGCCGTATTCGTAGAGATTTGTCGCAAGTAAACACTTTGAACTGCTGGATAGTGGCTGATAATTTGAGAAAAGGTGCTGCTACTAATGCTGTGCAGATTGCCGAGTATTTGATTAGCAAGAAGGTATTGGCTTAAGGTTTTAAGACCAATGTCAGTCTGAGTTTTCTGACCAAAGGGAGGAAAGTATCGAAGACTGTTTTTGGCTTCGGAACCACCCTTCGATACTTTCATTTGCTCAAAAAGCTTCATTGAAAACTCAGGGTGACTTATTACGCAGAACCTTTGGCGTGTCTTTTGCGTAATTGATAACACAGGTTTTTTCGCACTAAACTGCGAAATCATCGTGACATCAAAACTTAAAGACAATGAAAAAGTGGATAATAACAACATTGGGGCTGATGCTAAGCATCGGTGCCTTTGCACAAAACAATAAGCCCAAAACTATGGAAAGAGCTCTTTTTGCCTCAGGATGCTACTGGGGAACTGAATATTATATGCAAAAAGCTGAAGGTGTAATTTCTACTACGGTGGGATACACTGGCGGCCATGTTGCCAACCCTACCTATCGTGAAGTGTGCACTGGAACCACAGGCCACGCGGAAACAGTAGAGGTGGTTTACGATCCTTCAAAAACAGATTTTGAAACCTTGGCTCGTTTGTTTTTTGAAACACACGACCCAACTCAAATGAATCGCCAGGGCCCTGATATTGGCACCCAGTATCGTTCAGGTTTGTTTTACCTAAATGATGAGCAAAAGCAAATTGCCGAAAAACTAGTAAAAGAATTGGAAGCTAAAGGTTATAAAGTAGCTACCGAAATCACTAAGGCTACGGAGTTTTATCCTGAACGTGATGATCACCATCAGGACTATTATGACAAAAAGGGAACCACTCCTTATTGCCATGCTTATAAGCAGAGGTTTTAATTTTCTGATGCAGTATAAAAACAAACAAAGCCCCGAATTTCGGGGCTTTGTTTTATAATAGATTCTTGTTGCCTAATCTTCGTCTGCTTCTTCAGGTGCTTCCAAATCTCCATCCTCAGATGCAACTACATCATCATCGTCTTCATCATCATCCATATAGGCCTCAATCTTGGCGTCCATTTCCACACTTACTTTTACTAAGTATTTTGTGTCTTTGGTTTCAAATGGCACGGCAAGTACATTTTCGCCTTTTGCATTTTTAAACTTGATGATGTCTGCGTCTTCGTACCCGTAAGGATAACGATCAGTAAATAACTCGAGAATGTCTTGTGTTACATTCTTGTAATCTACAATTACACGCCTCTTGTCGCTTGATGGTGTTTGTTTCATAACGCCCCTTTTATGTGATTTAATAATTTAAAAGCCACGCAAAGATTAACGGAGCCACAATGGTAGCGTCCGATTCTACAATAAACTTCGGGGTATCAATATCCAGTTTTCCCCAAGTAATTTTCTCATTTGGCACCGCTCCCGAATAAGATCCGTAGCTGGTGGTTGAATCTGAGATTTGGCAAAAGTAACTCCAAAATGGTATATCTTCCATCTCTAAATCCTGATAAAGCATAGGTACCACGCAAATCGGGAAATCACCCGCTATACCACCACCTATCTGGAAAAAGCCAACTCCTTTACCTTCAGAATTTTTCACATACCAGTCGGCCAACCATGTCATATACTCAATTCCACTTTTCATAGTAGTAGGCTTCAGTTCGCCCTTCATACAGTACGAAGCAAAAATATTTCCCATCGTGCTATCTTCCCATCCCGGGCAGATAATCGGCAAGTTCTTTTCGGCTGCAGCCAACATCCAGCTATTTTTTGGATCAATCTCATAGTACTGCTCCAAGTCTCCACTCAAAAGCATTTTGTACATATACTCATGTGGAAGGTAACGCTCACCGGCAGCTTCAGCGTCTTTCCATATTTTTTCAATGTGTTTCTGCAGTCTTCTAAATGCTTCCTCTTCAGGAATGCAAGTATCGGTAACACGATTAAAGCCTCCATCCAAAAGCTCTCTTTCTTCTTGTGGACTTAGGTCGCGATAATGCGGAACACGTTTGTAGCTGTTGTGTGCCACAAGGTTCATAATGTCTTCTTCCAGGTTTGCTCCCGTGCAGGAAATAATATCCACTTTATCCTGACGAATCATTTCCGCAAGACTTTTACCCAACTCTGCCGTACTCATAGCACCAGCAAGGGTGATCATCATTTTACCACCTTCCTCAAGATGTTTTTCATAACCTTTGGCAGCATCCATAAGTGCCGCTGCATTAAAGTGCAAATAATGCTCTTCAATAAATTTCGATATCGTGTTTCTTTCTTTGCTCATTTCTATTGCAATATTTTAAATCCTTTTGATATATCAAATGAAAATTATCAGTACCCCAAAATTTTCATCATCGATTTGTAACTCTGTTCTTTAGCAAACAACCTTGTACGCACTTCACCATCCTCATCACGGTCTATCACCACATGTTTTGGGGCCGGTGTCAGGCAGTGTTGGATTCCACCATAGCCACCCACACTTTCCTGGTAAGCACCTGTATGAAAGAAACCTACAATTTGTTTTTCCTCAGAATCATATTTTGGCAAGTAAATCGCATTGGAATGCTGCTCACTGTTGTAATAATCATCGCTATCACAAGTAAGCCCACCTAGCAAAACTCGCTCGTATGGCTTCTCCCATCGGTTTACCGCCAACAGGATAAAGCGCTTATTAATAGCCCATGCATCAGGTAGAGCCGTCATAAACGAACCATCAATCATGTTCCAATTTTCACGGTCATTCTGCTTCTTTTGGTCAATAATCGAAAAGAATGTCGCGCCACTTTCACCTACGGTAAATGAACCAAATTCAGTAAAAATGTGTGGCTCCTTCACATCATTGCTATTGCACATCATTTTTATTTGCTCAATGATTTGCTCCGCGATGTAGTCGTAATCATAGTTAAAGCTCAGGCTGTTTTTAATAGGAAAACCTCCACCAATATTCAGTGAATCCAGTGTCGGACATATTTTTTTAAGCTCTACATATACATTCACACACTTCAACAATTCACTCCAGTAATAAGCCGTATCGTTGATACCGGTATTGATAAAGAAGTGAAGCATCTTCAACTCAAACTTCTTATTATTCTGAATCTTATTCTTGTAAAAAGGAACAATATCCTTGTAACCAAGCCCCAATCGGGAGGTATAAAACTCAAACTTTGGCTCTTCTTCAGAAGCAATTCGAATACCTATCTTAGTTGGATTCTTAAAACTTTGATCAAACAAATCGAGTTCGTTCTTATTATCCACCACAGGAATAACATTAGTATAACCACTGTTTATCAAGCGAGCGATGTTCTCTACATACTGGTTCCTTTTAAAACCATTGCACACGATATACTGCTCTTTGCTGATCTTTCCACTTTCGTAAAGAGACTCCACAATATTGATATCAAAAGCACTTGAGGTTTCAATGTGGATGTCATTCTTCAGAGCTTCTTCGAGCACAAAAGAAAAGTGGGAGCTCTTGGTACAATAGCAATAATTGTAGGTTCCTTCATAACCAGACTTGGCGATGGCTACATTAAACATGCGCTTGGCACGCTGTATCTGTTCACTGATTTTTGGCAGGTATGAAACCTTTAGGGGTGTTCCATATTGCTTAATGATGTCCATCAAATAAACACCATTCCACATTAGGGTTTGGTCATCATCTAGCTCAAACTCTTTTTGTGGCCATTCAAACGTTTGATCGATAAGATCGAAATATTTGTTTCTCATGATTACTTTGCTTTAAACAAACCCAACTCATTTGGATTCGAAAAGTTTTGGCAAAGTAACTCACTTAGATAATACAAAATCAAAAAAAGTGTTGTCCATGGGTTAATTTTTAAGGCAACCCTCGCTCTTATTAGAATTGGCACAAAATTGGCGTAGGGTAACGCTAAATGCCTAAGCAAATAATAGACATATCACGTAGTATTACCGCAGTTATTCTGGCCTTATTCATAGTTCTTACCAGCAGCTATAATACTAGCTTGGTTATTTTAGAACCTCAGACCGCTTCGTTTAAAGTATGCCAAAATCGTTTGGCCATAGTTTTAAGTAAAGAAGCACCCGCCACAACACCTTCCAAAACCAACCATACAACTGATACGGATGTAGGAGCCATTGTCTCTTTTGGTTGCACAAGCTTGTTCTTTCCTTTTATAAAATCTAAATCGGCTCCTGAATACAAAGGGCCGTCCATAGATTATACCTTCCTTAAGTCCATTATCCTTACAGGTTTTACCAACGAAATTTTGCGTCCACCACGGTTTTAGAAAATCCCTGCCCGATTTTTTTCCAGGGTTAATTTCTAAAATCAATACAATGAAAACGCAAAATACCGCGCTACCTGCGCAGCACTATACCCAATACTTTCCAATTATAATTCGGCTTACCGTAGGCTGGATTTACTTTTCTGCCTTTTGGCGAAGAGTGGCACTTTCCAACAAATTAGACCCCGAATCCATCGGCTACATTGGCGAGAAGTTCAACAACTTTTTACCCAATGCCTTATTCATAAAACCCATGATACAATGGCTGGTTGAAAATCCAGACGCCTTGTGGATAAACATGGTGGCCTTTACCATTATTGAGGGTGTGGTAGGCTTATTTCTAATACTGGGTTTATTTACAAGACTATCGGGACTTGGTGCTACATTTTTAGCACTGGGCATACTTTTGGGCGCTGGTTGGCTAGGCACCACTTGCCTTGATGAATGGCAGATTGGAGTTTTTGGAATTATTACGGGAGCTTATCTTTTCTTTAGCGGAGGGGGGGCTTTATCACTGGATAACAAACTCAAATTGGGCTCGAAATTCAACTTTTGGATGAGTGGTGATTTAGGTGAAAAATTCTCCAATTCCTTTATTACCAAAGCTGTAATCATTACAAGCATTTCTGCACTTGCAATTACTTTAGGCACTAACCAATATTTTCATGGAGGTGTATGGGGGACGCTTCACAACCTTAGCAAAAATCCGAAGATTGAATTGTATTCAGCCTCTTTTGAAAATGACTTTGTGCAATTTGAAGCCATACGTACCGAGGGAATTGACACCTATGGTAGCTTTGTGATAGAAGCTCGCTTGGCGGATGCAAGTGGAAACATAATTTACACCTGGGACGATATGGAGCTTGCCGAAATGGAGAGCTCCAACATTGACAATAAATATGTGGCAAAGGTGAAAATTGGCAAGCATGGCTTGGAGTTTCCACTGGGAGCTTTGGCAACCATAAGGCTGCCGCTTAAAAGGAAAATTGAATCCCCAAAAGCATACACGCTTTTTCTTGAAGATGTGTCTGGAAAAACGTGGAGCATTAACTTAGAATAAATACCCCCGATGCTGCATTCGCGATTATGCGGATGCAGCTTTATACAAACGTGAGCCCTACAGGTCTATCCAACATCCAACCCGTAATGCTGTATCGATCCACTTCCGTGGTCATCACTTCGTGCAACACGGTATCACTTCTAAATATGGCTATCCGTCCCGCCAAAGGTTCTATGTCTAAAAACCCTTGATCATTGTGAATGCGCAACTCTCCACCATCACCAGCTTTCCAATTTTCATTGAGATAAAAGGCAAATGAAATTTTACGCGCTCCCGAGCTTTGAAACTGATCAATGTGAGCTTCGTAAAAAGTGCCTTTCGGGTAAATGGCAAAATGTGTTTCGTAATCCTTCAGACTAAGAAATAAGCACCGGTTTAGCTCCCGCATAAAGGATTCAATCTTTTCGAGAAACATCTTTGTGGGACTCAATGCCTCCTCTTTATCAATCCATTTTATGCGATCACCCCGAATGTCGCGATCTACCTGAAAATTATGTAGCTGGCCAATGCCAGCCTTTTGAAATGCCTCTTGCTCGCGATGATGGTTCATCACCGCTTTGAGGCGCATAACATCTTCGGCAGGTAAAAAATCATCAATTACACAGAAGTCCTTATCTGCCAAGGAGTCTGCGATCTGGTCGATACTGCTGTCCGACCAGATCACACTTCCTTTATAGGTCAATTCTCATTTGAATTAATGTTTTTGGGGAAACAGTGTTTGTCATGGTTTTTCTTCAAAAACTCATGCCAAACCTTAATGGCAACCAACAAAACATCCCCATGGGCTACAGCCCAGGGCAAAGGGCTACCAACAAATTATTTTAAAAACGATCCGCACTCATCTAAAAGACCAGCGTCATCCGCGTTCCTTTTTCCAACAAACCTACTTAATTACACCAAGCTCCTTACCAACCTTGGTAAAGGCAGCAATAGCTTTGTCAAGATGCGCAGTCTCGTGTGCCGCAGAAAGCTGTACTCGGATTCGGGCTTGACCCTTAGGAACTACCGGATAGAAGAATCCAATTACGTAAATACCTTCTTCCAAAAGTTTATTGGCAAAATCCTGGCTCAAGGCTGCATCGTAAAGCATAATTGGAACGATGGCCGAATCCCCATCTTTTATATCAAAACCAGCGGCTTTTATTTCTTTCTTAAAGTAATTTACATTGTTCTCAAGCTTGTCTCTCAAATCTGTGCTTTCGCTCAAAAGATCAAACACAGCATTGGAAGCACCAACTATAGCAGGTGCCAATGAATTTGAAAACAAATATGGACGTGAACGCTGACGCAGCATTTCTACAATTTCTTTTCTACCAGAAGTAAATCCACCCATAGCACCGCCAAGAGCTTTACCTAAAGTTCCCGTAATGATGTCAATACGACCCATCACATTTTTCAACTCATGAGTTCCACGCCCAGTTTTGCCAATAAATCCGCTGGCGTGACATTCGTCCACCATCACCAAGGCATCATACTTTTCGGCCAGGTCACAGATTTTATCCAGCTGAGCTACGTATCCGTCCATTGAGAAAACACCGTCTGTTACGATAATCTTGAAACGAGCTGTATCCTTTGCTTCAATTAGCTTAGCCTCAAGATCAGCCATATCATTATTATTATAACGGTAGCGCTGCGCCTTGCACAAACGAACCCCATCAATAATAGAAGCGTGGTTTAAAGAATCCGAAATAATAGCATCTTCAGCGGTAAGCAATGGTTCAAACACACCTCCGTTTGCATCAAAAGCTGCTGCATAAAGGATGGTATCTTCTGTACCTAAAAAGTCGGCAATCTTTTGCTCCAACTCCTTATGAATATCTTGAGTACCACAAATAAAACGCACCGAAGACATTCCAAAACCATGAGTATCCAAAGCTTTTTTAGCTGCCTCAATCACTTTTGGGTGAGAAGAAAGACCCAGATAATTGTTGGCGCAAAAGTTTAAAACCTTCTTCCCATTTACATCAATTTCAGCTCCTTGCTCGCCTTCGATAATACGCTCCGACTTAAAAAGACCGTCAGCTTTTATCGCTTCAAGTTCTTCTTGTAAGTGCTCTTTTAATTTGCCGTACATAATTTCTTTTTTGAATTTGGAAGAGCAAAGATAGGAATAGAGTCGGCCTCACGATATTTTTTAAATAATTGTAAAACACAAAAGCCGGATACCTTGTGATATCCGGCTTTCATTTACATTTTATAAAGCCTATTCCTTTATCAGTTTTTCTATTTGTGCCTGATTATCTCTATTGATAACTTTAATGAGGTAGCTTCCTTTGGGTATTTCTGAGACATCGAGATTACCCTCCGGGTTTTTGATGTCTTTTAATAAGCGGCCTTGTAAATCCAGGATTTGAACGGAGGTAATCACCTCAGTTGTGTTTAAGGTAAAATACTCCTGGGCTGGATTAGGAGCAATGGATAACTTAAAAGCATCATTTTCTGCTATTGAAGCTATAGGATCCATATTCTCAAAATACCTGAACGTTCCATAATATTCTCCAACTAATAAATCCAGGTCTCCATCATTATCCAAATCTGCTACTACCGGAAAAGCCGCATACACCGAAGAGGTAAGACCAAATGGATTTTGCTGAGCAGTCGCAAACATTGGAGCAGTTTTGGTACCTGTATTTTCAAAATACTGTATCGCACCGTAGTACTCTCCTACCAACAAATCCTGGTCACCATCTTTATCTAAATCAGCAAAAGTGGGCGCAGCAAAATAATAGGTAGATGTTATTCCGAAGGGGTTTTGCTGTGGAGCTGCAAACTGTGGGCTTGACGCTGTTCCTGTATTTTGAAAATATCGCATTATACCATATTCTTCACCAGTAAAAAGATCCAGATCGCCATCATCATCCAAATCTACAAATGTGGGAAGCACGGCATAAGCTGCGGTAGCAAAACCAAATGGGTTTGCAGTAGCCATTGCAAATTGCGGGCTTGTAGCTGAACCTGTATTTTCTTGGTATAACAAACCACCACCATAAAAATCGCCAACAAACAAATCCTGATCACCATCGCCATCGATATCTGCAAATACCGGTCTTGCGTAATAATAGGTTGTAATTGAGATTCCAAAGGGGTTTGCAACAGGTGAGGCAAACTGTGGATTTGATGCTGTTCCTGTATTTTCAAAATATTGCATTACCCCATATTCTTCACCGGCCAAAATATCTAAATCACCATCACCATCAAGGTCGGCCACAGCTGGCATCGCGTAATAAGATAGGCTATCTAGACCAAAGGGGTTTACCACTGGTGTACCAAAAACCTGAGCTGAACTATTGTGGGAGGCGGCCAGGCCGAAGAGGAAGGCAAGTCCACCAAGTGCCTTGCGTAATTCCTGAACAGACACAAAAGCTCTAAGCTCCTGCAACAGTTGCTTAATTCGCTTACTTAAAAACTCAATTTGTTGCTCGGCCCTTTCACTTATGGCGACCTGTAACCGAACTGACAGCGTCTTTAGCTGTCTTCTTTTTCGTGCATAATGCTGATTTCTCATTTTTATTAAAATTAGTCGTGTTTGGCAGCCCAGTACGTTGATCCAGGAATCATTAACCCTGCGTAATGGTCGTCCGTTAAAGTATTCAATATGTTAGGCCTGGTTACTCCTGGGATGGCATGAACGTCATAAATTTCATCTACCGATGTTTCGTAAGTAATTTGCCCTGCAATGCTGCCCGTTGGTAAATGGACGATTAAAATACCCGCTTGGTTGGCTGTCTCCGCAAAAGGAAGTTTGGCAAAGGTGCTGGAGTTTTTGCGCAGCTTGCTCATCCCGATAAAAAGATAATCTTCACACAGCGACATTCCCCTCAAAAATTTATCTGTTTTGACAATCACCTCATACTTACCCGTGTCTTTATCAATCCTGGCCAACTCACCGGTGGCTGAGAGTAACACATAAAGGTTATCACCAACTGCCATTGGAGAATGCGGCATAGGCAAACCGCTTGCGAGCACCTCATTGGTTTCCACATCATAAATCACCCCACTGGTTGTCAAAGTCTCCCTCCAACTCTGAGCTGTATTACCCTGATTAAATGCAGTAGCATACTTTGGCTTACCATTTTGCATCACCATACCATTTAGGTGACAACGGTCTTCAGACACCAATTGAGAAATAAATGGAGGTGTCCAATACGGTTTAAAATTGTAATCACCATCAATCTCTACCAAACAAGAAAACAGAGTGTTTACAGCATAAAGCTTTCCGTCATTACCATAACGCAAATCATGGATATCCAAAGGCCCCGTGTGGTATGTGGCCCTAGGCATATATAGCGCATCATAAGTATTTGGTGACTTTGGGTAATGTAGAGCTAAACCGGGTGAGTTCGAAAATGTCAAAACCTGACTCTTGCAAGCCACGGCCATTTTATCGCCATTATCACCAAGGGCGATACCCATTGGCTTTTCAAAGTTCCTTGGCAGTTGCACCAAGTAGTTTTCATCTTTTGCAGAAATAAAAATGAGCTTGCCCGCCTGATAGGTAGAAATAGCAAGTGTGCAATTCAGCTTAAACAATAACTCTGGAACTTGAGCCGTGTATCTTAGTGCAAACGGAGCCAAAGCCCCTTTAGAACCGTGATTTTGCATATCTTAAATTAAGCCTCTAAAACTAAGCTTTTTGATAAATGCAAAATGTTAAAATTCCAATAAGGTCATCATTTTTACCACTTCACCACTTCAGGGTTTTCGTTCAGGTAAATCAGCACTTTATCTCCCACCTTATAGCCCATGGCCAGCATCACATCGCTGTAGGCGTCAAGCTGTTTTTGATGATTGGGATCGGAAACCCCTGTTTTGTAATCAATAATATGAACCACACCATCAACCACCGAGAGCCTGTCAGGTCTCAAACTTCCCTTCTCAGGTAGTAAAATATCTTTCTCATTCAGTACCTCTACTCCTTCTTCAAAATAAGGCATCACCTCAGGGTTTGATAAAACAGCGTCAATTAAAGTCTTTAGTGGCTCCGACTCCTCATTTGTCAACCTGCCCAATATTACTTCATTCTTTATGACTTCATCCAGTGAAATACTACCGTCCAATTTTGCAAAAACGCTATGTACTTTCTTCCCATAAGACGTTCCTTCACCTTCCCCAGAAGTCCAGTCCAGAGATGCATCAATCGTAATTCGCAGCCTATCTTGCCAGGAAACAGCCTCATAGTTCTCCCACATCAAAGCATTGTCTTTTACATCTTCCTGTCGCTTCTGAGACCTTTCACCTACCTCTAATATCAAACCATCAACACCTTTATTTTTAAAGTATTGTGAAATATAGATAGTGAGGTTTGAACTCTCTTTGGGTTTTCCTTTACTGCCAAAAACATACAACTCATCCACCGCCCTGGTAAAGGCTACATAAGCCAAGTTTAAATTGTCCAAATACACCAAACCTTTATTCCTCAAATGAAGATTTTGGTAGTCCTCATGAGCATTTACATCTTCCGACAAAGAAACTCTTGCCACCGGCAAACCCGCCATATCATGAGATTCTAGATTCATCCACGCGCTACTTCCATTGGGCTCTCTTGTAGAGAGCCAGTCTGCAAAAGGTACTATGGTGATAGGAAATTCCAGACCTTTACTTTTGTGAACCGTCATAAGGTTTACAGCATCCACACCATCGGGCAGGGCTATACTTTGCCTTGATCCTTTATCATCCCAATGCCTGCAAAATTCAGCCTCACCACCCTTTTTATTATTTTGAAAATCAGAAACTTTATCTACAAAAGTGTGCAAGAACGGATTTCCCTGAACGTCTAATTCGAACCACTTAGCCAGTAAATAAACTTTATCCAACAAGCCTTGCTGAAGGAGCTCTGGGTAACTATAGTTAGGAATTATTTCAGACAGTGCTGAATTGAGCTCTACAGGCTTTGACTTTACATGAGAACTAATAAACTGATGTTCCTCCTTGTACTTTTCTTTAATAACATCCAAAGCCCAAAGCGAACTGAGGAAATCCCATCGTGATGCAAAATCATCCGGTCTGCATAAAAATTTAAGAAATGAAACTAAAGACCTTACATCTTGAGATTGCTCCAGCAGTAAACTATCGGGGCTAATTACTTTAATTCCTTTATCCAACAAGAATTCAGCAAGCGCAGCTAAATAATCCTTTTTCCTAGTAATGATGGTAATATCATTCAATTTATAGCCACGAGAAATAGCATCCTGAATTACCGCCAAACTCTCCTCACATTGCTGCTGCTCATACGTTTCCTTATCGTATTCTATTTGCTTTAAGCAAACGTAGCCACCATCTTGCCTTTCTACATTTTGATTGCTCGCGGCATAAATATCTTTAAAAACCTCTTCCTGCATCAAGTCGGCAGAATTGGTAAAGAACTCATTATTGAACTCCACTACATTTTTCCTACTTCGATAATTAGAGCCCAGGTTTAGTGTTTCACGAGAATACAATTCCATTTCTTCACCATTGAGCAACACTTTGTTACTCGGATCAACGTCATTGCTCAAGTCGATAAACTGACCAACCTCTCCACCGCGCCAGCGGTAAATGGACTGTTTAGCATCTCCTACTATCATAGCTGAACCACTGGCTGACAATGCATTATTTATAAGCGGGAGCAGGTTTCGCCACTGAAGCACTGAAGTATCTTGAAATTCATCAATAAAGAAGTATTGATACCTATCACCCAACTTTTCAAAGAGGTAAGCAGTGGGTTCATTCTCTAGTTTATCACTAATTAATTTATTGAATTCACCAATCGGCAACTTGTTCTCCTCCTCTTTTACCTCTTGAAGATTCTTATCGATTTCTGCTAGTACAGCCAGAGAATAAACATCCTTTAAAATTTTGGTTATTAAATGATAACGAGGAAAAACCTCAACCATTTCTCTAAAAAGGTCGTTAAGTCTTTTTCGCAACTCCCCTTCAATAGGATCGAAGAGTGGGGCAAGATCTTTGGCTTTAGTTTTTGCATAGAATGGTTCACCACGAAATACAAACCTATCCACAGTTGAACTTGTGGGCCATTTGTCCAACACTTTTCCCTCAATATATTCAATAAAATTGTGAAGATGTTTACCACTAAAATGCTCTTTCTTTATTCCGTTTTCCGAAAGATAATGGAGAATACTTGCTGCCTCAGCGCTCCATTTATCCTCCCATTCCTTTTTCTCCTTACGCAGTTTTCCCGCAGCTTTCATTATTTCTTCCTTTCCAAAACCTTTCAAGTGCTTTAGATAAGGATAGGCGGCCTCATCAAAGAGATTCTTACCCATCGCAAGCAAGCTCTGCTCTGGCCTTGGCGATTTTCCTTCAGATAATTTATCATTAATAAACTCAAGTAAAACCTTAGAAGTTGAATCGCCATCCTGCAAGTCCGCCAACATTCTATCTACTGCTTCCCGCAGCAACTCGTCCGTGTCCAGCTCCACTTCATAATTACTGCTCAATTTTAAATCCTGTGAAAAACTGCGGATCAAGCGATTCGTAAACTTATCAATAGTAGAAACCGAAAAGGCAGAGTAATTATGAAGAATAGATTTTAATGCAGCCTGCGATGTGTAACTCAACCTTACGTGTGAAACTTCCAAATCTTCAGCTAGTTGCAAAAACATAGAATCCTGTATTGACTCTTGTTCATTAGCAAATGTTTCTAGCTTATGCACAATTCGCTCTTTCATTTCATTGGCCGCCTTATTAGTAAAGGTGATAGCCAAAATTTGGCGATACTGATTTGCATTTTCACCTGTTAGGCAAATTCTCAAAAACTCTTTTACCAGAGTGTATGTTTTTCCCGCCCCTGCAGAGGCGTTGTAAATTTTAAACTTTGACAATTTTGAAGATATTTCGTGCCCGCACCTTCACTCCTCAAAATAAGGAGCATACATGCAATGCTGTTATAAGATCATTATTAAATCTAATAAGCGTAAACTTATGTAGAAAAGCATTGTTACTTTTGGGAAACCGAATTTAATATTAACATTCAAAATCAAATATTTATGTCTTTTGAACTTCCAGATTTACCTTATGCTAAGTCAGCACTAGAACCATATATTGATGCTCAAACCATGGAAATTCACCATGATAAACATCACGCTGGATACACTACCAAATTGAATGATGCAATTGAAGGCACCGACCTTGAAAAGCAGTCAATCGAAGATATCCTTAAGAATGTTTCTAAGCATTCAGCCGGTGTGCGCAACAATGGTGGTGGATATTATAACCACAGCTTATTTTGGACCATTATGGGCCCTGATGCTGGTGGCGACCCTACTGGTGATGTAGGTGCTGCAATTGATGACGCATTTGGTTCTTACGAAAACTTTAAAACTGAATTCAGCAATGCAGCCGCCACGCGTTTTGGATCGGGCTGGGCTTGGCTAATTGTAAATGGTGAAGGGAAACTTGAAGTTACATCTTCTCCAAACCAAGACAACCCATTGATGGATGTTGCTGAGAAAAAAGGAACTCCAATCTTGGGTCTTGATGTGTGGGAACACGCATACTACCTAAAGTATCAAAACAAGCGTCCAGATTATATCAGCGCATTCTTTAATGTGATTAACTGGGATGAAGTAAATCGCAGATTTGCAGAAGCGAAGTAGTAACTTTAGCTTGAAATAATTTACAAGCCTCGCATTTGCGGGGCTTTTTTATGACCAATATCCAGGTTTGGACCAGACGCGAGAAAATATAATTCTTAGCTATCTTCGCCCCATGCAACTGGAAAACGGCAAAAAAATCTACTTCGCTTCCGACCTCCATTTAGGAGCACCAAACTACGAGGAAAGCCTAAAACGGGAGCGTCATTTTGTAAAGTGGCTGGAGGAAATCCGTCATGATGCAGCCGAAATATACATTGTGGGCGATCTTTTTGACTTTTGGTTTGAATACAAAAAAGCCGTTCCCCGTGGCTTTGTTCGTGTATTAGGAAAGCTGGCAGAGATAGTTGATTCCGGGATTCCTGTACACATGTTTACCGGTAACCATGACATGTGGATTTTTGACTACTTACCTAAGGAAATTGGTGTCACTTTGTACCGCAAACCTA
Source organism: Bacteroidia bacterium (assembly GCA_030427285.1). Taxonomy (GTDB): domain Bacteria; phylum Bacteroidota; class Bacteroidia; order Flavobacteriales; family Schleiferiaceae; genus Owenweeksia. The sequence goes on along the minus strand of JAUHWX010000002.1, from coordinate 28,674 downwards.
TTGAAAGAGAATGGGGTGGAAAGAAGTTCTTAATAGGTCATGGAGACGGACTTGGCCCTGGTGACCATGGATATAAGTTTATAAAAAAGGTGTTTTCCAACCCCTTCCTGCAATGGTCATTCGCTCGGTTACACCCAAATTTCGGAATAGGACTAGCCGATTACTTCAGCAAAAAGAGCCGCGCAAAAACAGGAGATGACGATGCTATATTTCTTGGTGAGGAGAATGAATGGCTGGTGATTTACTGTAAAGAAGTCTTAAAAAAGGAGCATTTCGACTATTTCATATTTGGTCACCGCCACTTGCCTCTCAACATTGAGCTGCAGCCCGACAGCCGATACATAAACCTTGGCGATTGGATTCAGTACTTTACTTATGGAGTATTTGATGGTAAAACAATGGAATTAAAAGATTATCCATTTCCAAAAGTTTAACCGCTTTTCATACAACAATGTCCGTTTGTCTTAGTTATCTTTAATAAAATTTATTACCATGGATAATCAGTACCAAACACTTTCTGAAGCAACAAATGCGCTTCAAAAAAAAGGATATGAGTTAGACTTTATCTTTAAGCCAGAGGCAATAGTTTGTAAAGCAATCAACAAAACTTACGAGCCTGAGGATTTTCATATTGATGAATTTCATCGCTTTGAAGGCATGTCTAATCCTGATGATATGTCTGTAGTGTACGCGGTAACCACCATTGATGGAAATAAAGGAATGTTAATTGACGCGTACGGAGCTTACAGCTCTCTTTCTGCCAAAATGGCTCGAAAGATAAGAATGCACTAATTTTTTTCTTTTTACAATAAACAACAAAGGCCGTGAATTATTCACGGCCTTTATTATTAAAGCTAATAGTTATTCTACCTCAGTAATTTCATTAACAGCGATATTACAAACAGCACCAAAAAGATGTAGAATATGATTTTAGCAATACCAGCTGCACCAGCGGCTATACCTCCAAATCCGAATATAGCAGCGATCACCGCCACTACTAGAAAGATTAAAACCCATCGTAACATAATTGTTGTTTTTATTGGTTAATAAATACTAAACTGAATTTTAGCCAATTAGTTCGCAAATTATGTTTCTAATTGAAAGTATAACGCACTCCCAAGAAAGCTCTTACTCCTTGGTTTGGTGCGTACACATAAGACGGATCGAAAGTTAAAGCCTCTGGGTTTTCTGCAGTTGGCACCACATTTCCATTGGGATCAAAAACTACATTTTTATCAAATGGGTCATTTGCTCTGGCAATGCTATTATCGGCAGGGCGAAAGTTTAGAATATTCTTAACACCTCCATAAAATTCCCAGCGAGAACCCAACTTACTCCAGGTAAATTGAATATTCTGAATACTCCACCATGGAGAGTATTCATCACGTGAATCCAATTCACCAAGTAAGGGCAAGCGCATCGGTCCATAAAGATTTCCCGTATAGTCTACTTTGAGATTTATAGAAGCTATTTTATAACCCAGAGCCCAGGTAGCAGTCCACCTTTCGGTAAGAATTGGGCGATATGTATTCACAATACCATTTTCATCCTTTTCAGTAACTGACACATCTATAAATGACCCTCCAAATCGAGCATCCCAGCCTTTAGGCAAAACCACATCCGCATTAAGTGAAACACCTCGACTAACCGAGTTCCCATCTAAATTATCATAGATTATTTTGTTAGGATCTGAATCGTAATCAGGAAGAATTTGATTTGTAAAGTAGGTATACCAAGCAGATGCATCCAATGTCACAAACGCTTTGGCGCCAAGCACCATTCGCTTTTCATAATTGAGGTTTACATTATAGCTTCTTTCCGGCCTTAGCTCCTCTTGCACCTCCACTTCTCGAGCACCAGTAAGAGCGGCATGCTCTTCTGTAAAAAGATTTACAACCCTAAAGCCAGACCCCGCATTTAGTCTAAAAATATTCTTCTTATTAATGCTCCACTTATACGCCACTCGTGGTGTAAAAATATTGCCATGATCGCGATGGTAGTCATACCTCATGCCTAGCAATAGCTTGTGCTGATCAGATAAAAAGATCTCATCCTGAATAAAAAAGCCTGGTAAAATCACCTCATTTGGTTGATTGATTGAGTCTAGCTCAGTGGCAGGTGTATTGTCATCATAATATGTATATCTCGATGTCACACCGCCAAGGACATCATGTGCCCCTATCACTCTATTCCAGTACACCTGAGCGTAACCTACTTTTTGATTTGCCATATACGGCACATCACCATAGTATGAATTTTGATTATGTGAATTGAAAGACACATCTACAAAAACGTCTTCTTCAATAGGCAATTGATATTTACCAAACACCTCAACTCTATTAGTGATAATGCTTTCTCCATACACTTCGTCACCCCCTCTATCCTCAGCCTGCCATTGCATTTCACCTCCCCATCGATTTTCATAAAAATACCTACCTCCTAAAGTGAATACTCTGCCTGCTTTCCCAAAATCCCATTTTTGAAAAATCGAAATTTTGTCTTGCAATGTTACGTCTGTGAAGTTATCCCCATTAAGATCTACCGGGTTATCGTATTTATAAAAACTCAAAGCCGTAAGCACGTTCGCTTTCGCCCCAACTTTATTTTTAAAAGCCATATCCAGACTATGTTCAAGGTAACTCGTAGTCATAAAATCCGCTGAAAACACAGGTGCTTTTTCGGGGCTTTTAGTAATTACGTTAATAAGGCCACCCACCGCCTCGGAGCCGTATAATGAAGATGCAGGCCCTTTTACCACTTCTATCCGTTCAATTATCGAGTTTGGAATTCCACTCAAACCATACACCGTAGACAAACCGCTCACCACGGGCATTCCATCAATTAAAATCATGGTATACGGCCCTTCCAGTCCATTGATATGAATATCACCTGTATTGCACACATTACAATTCAATTGTGGGCGAACACCATTTATATTTTGAAGACCTTCAAAAAGGTTTGGCGTTGGATTTTTCTTAAAAAAGGCAGCGTTATAAACCTCAACAGGCACAGGACTTTCCGAGCGACTTACAGCTTTCATTGTACCCGAAACCACTACTTCTTCCAAACCTGTTTCAATCTCATTAAGCTCAAAGCTTACCTCCCTTTCCTCACCTTCCCGTAAGGTGATTTTTTGAAGCTCAGGGCGACAGCCAATAAATGACGCCCGAATTTGATACGTTCCCGGTTCTGCAATCACCAGCTCAAACCTGCCCTTAGCATCAGTAACGCTTCCTACTTTACTGTCTTGCACCTCTATCGCCACTTCTCCCATGGGTGCCCCATTTACAGTAACGACACCCAAAACGGATACCTGAGCAAAGCTTACTAAACTATGAAGCAAAGCAATTACGATAAAGCTAAATCTAAAAATAAGATTGTGCATTGATTATTTTTTAGGCAAACCTAAATATTAAATATTAGCTATCAAACATTTTGTCTTAGATTTGCCTAGCAATTGTTTTTTGATGTACACATTTACCGAAGAGAATTACCTGAAAGCCATACATTTCCTATCTCAAGGATCTGAAAAAGGCGCCACTACCAATGCCATTGCCGAAAGGCTTGAAACCAAAGCGGCTTCTGTGAGCGATATGCTTAAGAAACTGAGTGATAAAGATTTACTCATTTACAAAAAGTACCAAGGCGTAAAGCTTACCGCCAAAGGCAAAGAAATCGCCATTAAAACTGTTCGTAAGCATCGCCTGTGGGAAGTTTTTTTGGTAGACAAACTCGGTTTTGGATGGGAGGAAGTGCATGAGGTGGCTGAGCAGCTAGAGCACATCCAGTCTGTAAAACTTACCGATAGACTAGACTCTTATTTGGGTAACCCGAAGTATGACCCCCATGGTGATCCTATTCCAGATGATGCTGGTAATTTCCCGAAAAGGACAGAGACCACTTTAGAGGAATGTGAAATAAATTCTGAGGTAATAATAAGAGGTGTAAAAGATACCTCACCGGAATTTCTTCGATATCTCGAAAAGCTGGGCATTGGCTTAGGCGCCAAACTCATGGTGGAAGAGAAAGAAGAATTTGACGGATCAATGCGTGTAAAAATAAACTCAACATCCGACACAAGCCTTAGCGCTGCCGTATGTACCAATCTATTTGTAAAGCAACTATGAAAAAAATAATTCTATTCTGTGTCTTAGCCGTATTCGCTATTTCTTGTACCGAAACGAAAAAAGATGACCGACCGCACATTGTGTGCACCACGAGCATAATTGGCGATGCTGTGCAAAACCTTGTAGGTGATACAATTAAGGTAACTTCACTAATGGGTGCCGGGGTTGACCCACATTTATATAAAGCTACACAAGGCGATATCGCTGCACTAACAAATGCCGATGTGGTGGTTTATAATGGGCTTCACCTTGAAGGCAAAATGGGCGAAATATTTGAAAAACTTGGTAAAACCAAACCCACATTTGCCATTGCTGAATTTGTTCCAAAAAACTTACTTATTAATAGCACCGACTTTCAAGGTGCTGAAGATCCACACATCTGGTTTGACGTGACTGTGTGGGTGCGTGGTGTAAATGGCCTTTCAAAAAAGTTACAAGAAACCTTTCCTGCTTATGCAGATTCAATAGAAGCAAACCGACAGGATTATGCTAAAGAACTTTATTATCTCCATGGCCGAATTGTGGATCAATTAAATCAGATCCCTGCGGAACAGCGAATAATGATCACAGCTCATGATGCTTTCAAATATTTTGGGAAACAATATGGGATGGAAGTCCTCGGCCTGCAAGGCATCAGTACTACCGCAGAATACGGTTTGCAAGATATTTCGGAACTGGTAAAATACATCACAGAGAAAAAGATCAAAGCCATATTTGTGGAAAGCTCGGTACCCAAAAAATCTATCGAAGCGGTGATAGAAGGCTGCCGTGAAAGTGGACATAACGTAAAACTCGGTGGTGAATTATACTCAGATGCACTAGGTGCTGCCGGCACCCCAGAAGGAACCTATGTTGGAATGTTTGATCACAATGTGAAGGTGATAACGGAGGCGCTTAAGTAGGTGAGAGTTATAAGTGAAAGGTTAAAAGTTAAAATGGCTGAGAGTGTCACCCTGAGTGATTCTGAGGAACAAAGAAACGAAGCGCCAAGGGGTCTCGACTCCGCTCGACCTGACCTAGCGATGACTATAGCGTTTTTAGGATTGGCCTTTTAGAAATTTGGTAGAAAACGAGGATGAAGCTTTCGATTTATGAGAAATCCTGAAATGAAGCGCAGCGAAATGGCTTGGATTTCGGAAGAAAGTTGAAGCCGTGGTTTTCAAGAAATTTATAAGCAGCCTTGATTTTTTTGGTTCTTTTTTGATCAACCGAGGACGAAAGCCGAGCTCACGAACGAAAGTGAGTAACCCAAAAACGAACATCAAAACATAAAAGAAACATGGACATCAGACCCGAAAAAACCGCGATAGAGGTACACAACCTCACTGCAAGCTACAACCGCAAGCCGGTATTGTGGGACATTGACTTTAGTTTGCCACAAGGCCAGCTCATTGGCATTGTTGGCCCAAATGGTTCGGGAAAAACCACACTACTTCGCAACATGATGGGACTGATGAAACCCGACAGCGGCTATGTAAATATGTTTGGCAAAAAGCTGGACGAAGTCCGCGAAAGGGTAAGTTATGTACCTCAGCGTGAAACGGTAGATTGGGACTTTCCCGCCAATGTGATGGATGTGGTTATGATGGGGCGTTACCGCAAAAGCAACCTCTTTAAAAGACTAACCAAAAAGGATAAGGACATTGCAACGGAAGCGCTAGAAAAAGTAAATATGCTGCCTTATGCCAACCGTCAGATTTCTCAACTTTCGGGTGGACAACAGCAAAGAGTTTTCATTGCACGCTCATTGGCTCAACAAGCCGATTTATACCTAATGGACGAACCTTTTGTAGGGGTAGATGCCGCCACGGAAGAGTCCATTTTAACCTTGCTTTCTGAAATGAAAAAGGAAGGAAAGACAGTGGTGATAGTACATCACGATCTGCAAACAGCTTACGAATATTTTGATTGGATCGTTTTGCTGAACACAAGATTGGTGGCCAGCGGCCCCAAACAAGAAGTGTTTGAAACCGAACTTTTGCAGGAAGCTTATGGTGGACGCCTCACAGTTTTGTCGCGAATTGGAGACCTGATGGCGAAGAAAGATTTCCCTATGCGCGAAAGCGAGTTTAAAGAAAAAGAAGGCCCAGGCGATGAAGGAGCTTCTTGAGTTTTTGAGCTTTAGCAACCCCAACGTGCGGGTTGTAACCTTCGGCACCATGTTTATTGGCATGAGCGCTGCTATGGTAGGAAGTTTTGCTTTTTTGCGCAAGCGCTCCCTTATCGGGGATGCCATTGCCCACGCTATTTTGCCAGGTATCGCCATTTCATTTATGGTTACCCAAAGTAAAAGCCCCTACATACTCATGTTTGGTGCGCTTATTAGCGGATGGGCTGCCATGCTCCTCATTGAGGCCATTACAAAACATTCCAAATTAAAACCCGACACGGCCATTGGCTTGGTGCTAAGCGTATTTTTTGGGGTTGGGATTCTGCTCCTCACCCACATTCAACATTCCGGTGCAGGCAATCAGGCTGGGCTCGATCAGTTCCTTTTCGGTAAGGCCGCCTCCATGACCAAAGATGACTTGGTAGCGTACTCTGTGGTAGCCAGCATACTTCTGGCAACGGTGTTTTTACTTTTTAAAGAATTTAAGCTGATGAGCTTTAACGCGGAATTTGCTCAAATTTCGGGGCTACCCGTAAAGAGCTTGCAGTTTGTGCTTTCGTCCATCACCGTTTTGGCTATAGCCACCGGAATACAAGCCGTGGGCGTAGTGTTGATGGCTGCTTTGATTATCACTCCAGCTGCTGCCGCACGCTCCTGGACAGAAAATCTGGTGAAGATGCTTTTCATTGCCGGTTTTGCCGGAATGCTCTCGGGGTTTGTAGGTTCATACATCAGCTTTACCGCCCCCAACATGCCCACCGGACCATGGATTGTGATGAGCCTTTCCGCAATAGCGGTAATCTCTTTGGTATTTGCGCCCAAGCGCGGACTATGGAGCAAAATGAAGCGCCAGCGTGAAAACCGTGAGAAGATCTTAACTGAAAACATCCTGAAGGCTATTTATCACCTCAGCGAAAGACGAGCCGCAGACTTCCCGGTGATTGATGAAGAAGACCTTCAGGAAATACGACAATTTAACTCGGATGAACTTAAGAAGGGATTACGCCTATTGAAAAAGCGCTTTTTGATTTTGCGCCAAGCTGAAGGATTTCGACTGAGTGAAGAAGGTTTAACAGAAGCCAAGCGCGTAGTGCGCCTTCACCGACTTTGGGAAATGTACCTCACCCAGCGTATGCGCCTCAAAGCTGACCACATTCACCCAAATGCCGAAACCATTGAACATATTATTAGTCCCGAAATAGAAGAAGAACTTTTGCGTGAACTCGGCTACCCGGACAAGGATCCGCATGAAAGTCCGATACCGTATAAGTAGTAGGGAGTAGGGAGTAGGGAGTAGGGAGTAGGGAGTAGGGAGTAGGGAGTAGGGAGTAGGGAGTAGGGAGTAGGGAAATTTGCGAAACCCTTAAGACGTACAACCTTTAACATTGAACTTTATAACATTAAACCGCGAAGCGTGGCAGCATTCTACATCATACTAACAGCATCAGTAATAGCCATAAGCTGCGGCCTCCTCGGCTGCTACCTCATTCTACGAAAAATGGCGATGGTAGGCGATGCCATTTCCCACGCTGTACTACCAGGAATTGTGATTGCCTTTTTAATCTCCGGTTCGCGAGGAAACTTTGTAATGCTGGCAGGAGCAGCAGCTATTGGTGTACTTACCACTATTTTGATTGAGATACTTCACAAAAAAGCGAACCTGCAGGAAGACGCTTCGATTGGCGTAACCTTCACTTCTCTTTTTGCATTTGGTGTAATTCTTATTTCCAGCTTTACCGGGCAGGTAGACCTTGACCAGGAATGTGTGCTATATGGCGAAATCGCTTATGTGCCGCTAGACCCAATTTTGCTAGGCAATGGAACTAACATCGGCCCCCGAGCTTTGTGGATTAGCGGAACAGTTCTGCTCATTATTATTATAGCATTAGTAAAAGGCTACAAAGGCTTGGCCTTAACCACCTTTAATGCGGATTACGCCAAGGCTTTGGGTATTTCCACCGCCTTTTGGCACTTTGGTTTTATGGGATTAGTGAGCCTCACCACCGTTGTTTCTTTTGAATCTGTTGGAGCAATTTTAGTAGTGGCTCTCCTTATAGCTCCACCCGCCACAGCATATCTTCTTACCGAAAGCCTCAAAAAAATGCTTTGGCTCACGGCCCTTCTGGGAATTCTCACTGCTGTAGGAGGTTATTATTTAGCACTTATTTTGGATGGTAGCATTGCCGGAGCTATGGCCACTTTTGCGGGGGTTTTGTTTGCTGGGGCTTGGGGGTGGACGAAGGTGACGAGGAGAACTAAGGTTATTGAAGATGGAGGGGTTGTAAATCCGGGTTAGCGGGGACAAACAAAATATTTTTTCGATTTTAGCTTTCAACTAATTCTAACCTTGACCATGCACATTTTAGATATACAGTCACAGACAGATGAACTTCATGCCATTTTTAATAAAATGCGACAAGGAAATGCTATTCTTTTTCTTGGAGCCGGAGCTTCTGTTGGTGAAAAAAGATATTTAAGTAAGGAAGTTATCGAATATTACGAGGATTATCTCGGCAAACAATTAAATGTCTCTGATATTACCAGGTTTGTAGATATCCTTTCTGCAGACCCTCACTTTTCAAGGACTCACTTTGACAGTGAAGTTGAAAAAATGCTAAGAAAACTTGACCTCACCGAAGGCCACAAAATAATGGCCACCGTTCCCTGGCTGGAAATAATTACTACAAACTATGACCTCCTTGTTGAAAAAGCTTACGATGCTTTAAACGGCAAAAATCCCTTTAAGCTAGTTCCAATCCGAACACTCCAAAAATACAACTATCGCTCTTCCAACGATGAAATAAAATATGTAAAACTAAATGGTTGTGTTTCTGATAAAAGTGAATTTCCATTAATATTTTCTTCAGACGATTTTCAGCAGTCAAAGTCATTTTACAAGAATGTTCTACATGACCTAAAAAACATCTCACCAAACATATCTTTTATTTCAATAGGCTACTCCTTCCAAGACGAGTTAGGCAAACAACTCCTTGAGAAATTTGACTCTTACAATTTTCGAGAAAGAAAATGGATGATTAATATCGATCCATACCCTAATGAAAACGCATTAGCCTACTATACTCAGCAACGTATCCAGATTATTAAAGCATCTTTTAAAGATTTTTTTGCAGCCTATGCGGCATGGAATGACAAAGGGATGGAATATGTTGTAAACAAAAGGAAACTGCGTTTCACTGACAGCCGTGAGATTAGAATTCAAATACCAAACACCTTAGCCGTTCAGCTTAATGGCGTTATAAGACAACTAAACTCACAGGTCGACAGCAAGCCTATTAACCCGCAAGATTACTACAAGGGAGAAGAGCCAAACTACCATGTTATTCTAAAAGGCTTGGATGTTATTCGCTCAATCCAATCTAAAAGGATAAAGGCTATCATTCAAAAAGCTGTTGAAAACAACAACTCCCCGTTTGTCCCAATATTTTTTCTTAAAGGGGATTTTGGTATTGGCAAATCAACAATTGGATTAAGGCTAATCCATGAACTAAATCAAATTGAAGACCTGAACCTAGTGGCTTTTGAAATTGTTGATTTCCTTAAGCTTCGTAGCGAACATTTACGCAGCCTATTTGAACATTGCAGCGCAAAAAATATCGTATTATTCTGCGATGAAATTGAGATAGACAGTGCTTTTAAATCACTCCTTGACCTTAGACGAGAACTTAGCATCGATCAGTTTACCGAATTTAACTTGTTCTTTGTTGCCCCTATCAGGGAAAATATACTGGAAAGGCATAAAACAATTCGGGACGTTAAAGAAGCGCATGAAATAAATATAAATGGGCGACTCTCCAAATCAGAGATCACCGATCTGCTCGAAAAACTAAAACTATCCAAACTGGTTAATTTTAGAGATGAGCAAGAAAAACAACGCCTGATCAGCAAAGTCCATAATGAGTTCAAAGGGGATTCATTCATAGCTCTTTTGGAACTAGTGACTGGAGGAAAACATATTAATGAACTCATAGGAGCATACAATGAACTGTCGTTAGATGCTCAAAGTGCATTTAAATACACTGCGTTACTCCATCGCTACAAACTTTCTATGCCAGCTAGTTGGCTAAAGCATATAATCTCTTTAGACTGGGATATTTTTACAGAGAAAGTAATTAAGGCTGAAGGTAGGGGGATACTCATTCAAGATAGTAAAACTCATTTTGGAACCGAACCTGATTTATATTTTCATACCAAGCACCCAATTATTGCTGAAAGACTTATACAACAGTTATTGCCTTCTAAAGAAAAACAATATAAAAGTTATGTTAGAATGCTCAATACCGTTGATTTTGGGGCTACAAACTCACACTTGGTAATTAACCTATTGAAAGCTTTTCGAAGTAACGATGTATTCTCTTCTACTAAGATCAATAAGCTTTATGACATTGCGCACACAAAATTATCTGATGATCCTTACTATCTTCTTAACTATGCAATTAACCTTCAATACCGAAATAATCAAACTGACTTAAAAAAAGGCCTCGATCTTCTTATTTATGCTGAATCCTTGTTAGAGTATCAAAACCATAGGTTCATCCACCGAAGGGCCGTTATGAATTTTGAACTGGCACGTTTATATTATAAAAAAGAAACAAAACTGAATTTCACTACCACTTTCCTAGAGGAAGCAAAGGATCTTTTTATTACAAAACAGCTTCACGACCCCTTTTCAGCGTATAGTTATGTTGATTATCTCAAATTACTCATTTGGGAGATTAACAAAATTAATTACGAAGATGAATTCCAACTTCAGCTTAATATCCAAATCCAAGAACTATTTGACCTTGCGTCAAATGCAGTAACTGAAAACCTAGATCGCTTAGAATCCCTTAGGACTGAATACGCAAATTATCTTAAAGAAATTTCTGATGACAGCGAATACCTAAATTATCTAGAAACCCTCTACTCCCAAGCAAATCTTCGGCCATACGCTTGCATTCTACTATTTAACTATTATGAGTCTACAGAAAATAGCGAAGAGAAAAAGTCTTTTTTGGTTGATGAAATGAAGCACCATATGGATAATAACGAGGTGGTAAAGTTTCTTTTTAAATATTCTGCAAGAAGATTGCATGACAATAATGAAAGAATTTACTTCTTTGAACTTTCTAAAAAATTCTCATTTCTTGAAGAAGTTTTACCTCTCCGCTTTCATTACTATAATTTCGTAGCTGAATCATACAATCGTCATTTCAAATATGGTCTTGAACATCTTAAGCAAATCAAAACGCGATACAACGGTCTAAATCCTGAATTTCACGTTGTCTGGCAAGATCCTTTTGGAGAAGATTGGGTTTTTGAAGGTATTGTTGTTGCTAGGGGAAACAATTCCCACAAGGGTATGAAAATCCCTTATCTTCAACGAACGTTTAGACTAATAAAAGGCAACTATGAAAAATATTCTCCCGGTCATAAAGCAAATGTAAAGCTCCATTTTTACTTGGACGGCTTGAGAGCTGAAATAGTGGAAACCCCAGATGACACGCTTATGTAAAGCGTGTCAAACCTGTAGGCAACCCGCACAAAACTTACCAATAAAAATTCACAGGTTTATGCACTCTCCCCCACTAGCCGTAAGTCAACCTCAGAAGCACGTTTTAGCCTCCTTTGGCTTAAAAATGGTAGCAACTGGAACTGGCATGGGTAATCAGCTATGATCATGTTTCGCTAAGCCTGGAGTAACACTTTCTAGGTGCCGAAATATCATTTTGTTGACATCAACAAAATGGTCGAATCCAACATTATCATTACAGTTTCTACTCACTCAACCCCACTTCAAAAACTATCCATGCCAGAAAATCAAGATCAACTCAATGCGCTCTTGGAAAAGATGGACGCTCTTGTGAAAAGCCAAGAGACCTTTTCACAAGAGATTGATTCTTGAGAAATGAGATTCTAAAACTAAGGGGTAATGATCCATCTGAGGCTGATTCTGCCCAATTAGCAACTGAGCAAAATTTTATAAATACTAAACTAAACCATCGCAATCCACCGATAAGTCAAACGGCCAAATTTGCTTCTCCAGGCAAAAAGTGAAGCACTGTTTATTGTTAAACACCCAAACGACAATTTTTGAGTTGCCATTACTTTTCATCAGCAAATTCATAGGAAAACACCCCTCCATTTTGTTTACCGCTCCAAACATAAAAGCCATATTTTGTTTACTCTAATAAACAATTTTGCTATCCCCTGAAAAACCAACCTTCTTTCCCTACCTAGATTTCCGTTTACCCAACGCCCAAAACTTTAACAGTTATCGGCACACTTTTATTTACCTTCACACCGTTAATCACTTTAAATCAGCCATTTATTTATAACCACTCTGTAACCCCAAAAAACCTCACCCATGAAAAGGCTATTGTTTTTCTGCTTCATTGTTCTGTTAAGTATTTCTTCCTGCCAAAAAGAAAAACAAGAAACGGCTCCGGAGACACTCGGCACCATTATCAATCCTGAAGAGTATTACCCCTATAATTATAACAACTATTGGATTTACTCACTTTACGAGATAAAGCCTAATGGTGAAGCCATCGACTTAAATAAAAAAGACACCGTAATTACCGGCTACATCGGTTCCGTTGATGATAAGCCCTACATTAGTCTTTTGATCCTCGGGGATATGCCTGGTTTTTACCACTACCATATAGATTCTTCAGGCTACCTCTTAACTCCTGGCAAACCAGGGTTTGCACCTATTATTTTCGCTGCGAATGATAAGCGCAATCCACTTTACCAATACACTCAAATTTGGGGTGACACCGCTTTTGTTTACACCAACCGCATGCTCCAATCCACTAAAAAAATATCCGTTCCGGCAGGCACCTTTGAGGTGCTTACCTTAGAAGAAAACTATGACATAAAACGACCTGCCCCTGAGTCTTATAGAACCTATCATAGGCATTGGGCCAGAAATGTAGGGCTGGTAAGTTTCCAGTTTGGAGCTATTAACAGAAGGCCTATTAAATACGAGGACACCCGAAAATTCGAATATCGTCTAGCGGAGTTTCACATTGTGAAATGACACATTAGTTACAGTCATCAAAACTTCCTCACAATAGTATTTCCCGAAGAAACCTCACCGTTTATCTCGAGTGTAATATTGGCAATTTGAGGACCACAATCGCAACATTTGTTTCCCGGGTAATACATGCTCACTTCCTTTACTCTCAGTGTATCTGAAAACTTTAACGAGTCAGAACTAATTACCCAATAGTTGTTTGTCCTATAGCTCAAGTCTATAGCACATCCATCAAAAAAGAAGTTTAAGGGCGCTTCAAGCTCTTCATTGGTAGCTTGGTTAAATCCTCTCACGGTAACCCATTCAGAGAAGCTATCTGGGCAAAAAAGGCTATCACTTTCGTAAAAAACTCCAACACTTGGAAAATTACAATCGCAGTTCATAGATCGGCAACATCCAGACAAAATTACCCCTGCAAAACAAGCAATCGCTGCCAGCTTAAAAACACCTTTTGGTTTCATAAAAAAGAAAAAGAATAAAGTTTAGAAAAATGCCTCTATCACGGTGAGAACCGAGGGTGGTACCCTAATCTCGAATACGCTTGTCACCGGTAAAAGGTGGGGCGTTTCAAAAATAAAATATCCGCCATTTAGCTTAAGCTGATTTGTACTGAGAATAAAGATTTTTTACCGAATCATAAAAGCCATACTGTTAATATTCCGCACTACCTCATCACCTGGACACTTGGCTTTTATGTATGTAAAAATGTAGGTGTCCCCAGGTTTGGCACGATTCACCAACTCACGTGATTTGTTGGTATATCTTGGGCCAGAATTAGTAACTGTAATAGGCTCACTTCGCTTGGCTATGTAGGTCAATTCAAACCCGACAATAGCGCAAGTGGCATCAAAATCAAAATTGTCAAGAAAGGCTGCTACCCCGCCTTGAGCTTTAAACTCTCCATTGCCCATAAGGCCTCCTGTTTTATTGCTAAGTCTTGCCACAGGGTCAGGTATGCGCTTAACTCTGAAGATATAAATTCTTCCTATCCCGGGGCCTGCTACACTGATCTGTACTTCTCCCGGTTTTGCAACCGTTGCCACATACCTTCCCACTGAAACTTCTTTAACGGAAACACCTTCCAAACCTTTTACTTCAATATCTGCTGGGCTCAGCCCCGCCACCTGCACGCTAATGGGATTATCAACACCAACATACAATACCTGCATCTTTTCCAGATAGAGAAACTGCTGTGGCTGGTGGCTCACTACTGTGTCATGGATGTAGATTGTGTCTATTTCACTCGCAGTTTCAGCTGCAGATTGGTTTGACGAAGTTTCTTGCTTCTTACTTTTACATTGACTAAAAATTAAGAGGAGTACAAGAATTGAGATTTGGATTAATCTTCTTTTTAAAATCATTGGTTGGTTTGGTTTAAATAACATTAGTTGAGTAATTTACAAATAAAGCATGTAGTAGAATGATCCGCCCCTATCTCCCATCTGATAAACCTCAACTCATAGAGCTGATTCGACTGAACACTCCTCCATATTTCGACCCATCCGAAGAATCTCTATTCTCAAACTATTTGGACAATGAACGCGAAGACTATTTTGTGCTGGAAAGCAATGGGCAAATTATTGGCTGCGGTGGTATTAATTATGAAAAAGGGAAAACCGAAGCCGTGCTCTCATGGGGCATGATTCACCCCAAGCATCACGGTCAGGGACTTGGATCGCAATTAGCCAAACATCGAATAGGACACCTAAGAACATTGAAGACAGCAAATAAGCTAGTGGTTCGCACCAGCCAGCATACGGTAGGGTTCTACCAAAAAATGGGCTTTAAACTTCTTGAAGCAAAAGAAAATTATTGGGCACCCGGCCTACATCTCAACTATATGGAAATGGTTCTTTAGGATTTACTTGTCCGCCTTTTTCTGCTCTTTGCTCGCAAGCACATTTTTAGCAAGTATGTCCTCCACTATCAAGGCGCTCCACTTGGCACTTTCATCATTCAAGTCTTTGTAATCAATGGTTTTGCTTTGCGATGAATAAACCAAATGTTCAGTGCTCACGTCAAACAAATTATTCTGCAAATAATAAGTGGAAGAAGTTGTGTAATACCCCTCCGAGTGAGCCGTGGCTACATTGTAAGCATAGTAATCATAATAGCTACCATAAGCATAAGGAGACGAGCTGCCGCCATAGCCCGGGTAGGGGTAACTATTGCCATACACGGGAGCAGCAATGGTAATGCTGGGGCCACCTTGGTGGTACTCCTTGGTTTTTTGCACGTCAAAAGCACTTATCATAAACAAGGCGTCAGCTTCCTTTTTTATTATCTTATCCTTAAAGCCATGCTTCAATTGCTCAACCATAGTGCTGTCTCTGGCCATTTCCATCAACTCTTTAGATTTTCCAGCCATCGGAAACTCATCATAGCTTACCATGGCCCTTATGCCTTTGGCTACTAGCGCATCTACCATAGCATTTTCTACCGCTACACGCGTCTCCATATTAGGAAACATAGCCATTACGTATAGTTTATGGTATTTTTTGGCTTCAGCCGAATCTTCGCTCCACGAAGTCATAAGCGTAGAACTAGGGCCGCAGCCGGCAGCTACCAATAGGCTAAAAATGAAAACAGTAAGTATGCGCATTTTGTAAGCTTTTAATTTGAGGGCGGAAAGATATACTATTCCTCATATTTTGACCTAAAAAGCACTGTGACATTGCACCGTTAAATACAACTTAGCCATACAGCTTAAGTAAGTCTTGCAAATCTTCAAGCGTATTGGCTTCGTTTGGAGGCTTGTCTTTCCGCCACCTTTTCATTCGAGGAAAACGCAATGCTATACCTGATTTATGACGCGTAGATTTTTGAATGCCTTCAAAGGCAATTTCAAAAACCAATTCTGGCTTTACACTTCGCACCGGGCCAAAGCGCTCCAAGGTGTTGCGCTTTACAAAGCTGTCTACCTTATTAAATTCTTCATCAGTGAGGCCTGAGTAAGCTTTTGTAAACGGCACAAGTGTGTCGCCATCCCACACAGCAAAGGTGTAATCCGTATAAAGATTGGCCCTACGCCCGTGGCCCCGCATAGCATAAATCATCACCGCATCTACGGTTAGGGCGTCCACCTTCCATTTCCACCAATCGCCTTTTTTTCGGCCCACTCCGTAGGTCCCTTTTTTGGCTTTTAGCATAAGACCTTCACTGTATTGGCTACGGGCATCTTCGCGTAAAGCGGTCAATTCTTCCCAGCTCTTAAAGTTAATGAGCTCCGAAAGCTGAAGCAGATTATTGTCTGGCAAACCAGCAAATAGTGTTTCTAAAATCTCCCGTCTAAATTCTTGTGTCTCTTGTCTCAAGTCTTTTCCCTCCCATTCCAAAACATCATAGCAGCGCAACACCACAGGTGCATCCTTCAACATTTTTGCCCCCACTGTTTTACGGCCTATCCGTTTTTGCAAGAGGCTAAAACCTTGTATTTGCCCGTCTTTATACACAAGCACTTCTCCATCCAGCACGGTGCCTTCCGGCAAAAGTTCAGCTACCGCTTTTAGTTCAGGGTATTGGTCCGTTACGAGTTCTTCTCCTCGGCTCCATAAAAACACTTCTCCATTTCTAAAAATCAATTGGCCGCGGATTCCATCCCATTTATATTCTGCAAACCAATCATGTGGTGACCCTAAGCTTTCGGGACCATCTTCAAGCTGGTAGGCCAAAAAGAAGGGATAAGGTTTGGAAGTATCTGCTTCCACGCTATCATCCAAAAGCAAGTCATAAAAAGTAACCGTTGCAGGATCCCAGTTTCCCATCAGGCGGTGGGCCATCTCAGCCGGATCCTTTTCCAGATGTTGGGAAAGGGCGCGCGTCATAAGCTTTTGGCTCACCCCCATTCTAAACCCACCTGTTATCAATTTATTAAAAACGAAACGCTCAAATGTTTCCAGCTCCTTCCATGCCCCCAGTATTTGTTTTTTCTTTTCCTCTTGCGGTTTTCCGCGTAGTTCTATCAGAAAATTGACCCAGTAGAGTAAACCTCTGTCTTCAGTATTTTCCACTTTGGGCAAAAGCTTGGCAATAGTTTCAGCAAGGTCGCCCACCACATGATAGGTTTCGTCAAAAAGCCATTCTGGCAAACCCGTTTCTTCCTGACACCATTCTCGCAAATCACGTGTACTCACAGGGCGCTTTGGTCTTCTGTGGCTCATAATCGCTATAGCCCATACTTTTTCTTCATCGGGTGCTTTATCAAAATAATCTACCAAAGCAGCCACCTTTGTGTTGGTCTTGTTGGTTTGATCCAACTGCATAAAAAGGTTTGCGAACTGTTTCATGGTTTTTTCACTTCTTTTCCTTCCTGCTCTTCTGCACCTTCTCCTTCATAAAGAGTTTTCACAGCCACGGCATTTAGCCCGTACTCTTCTATAAGCCAGCGAGTATAAGCCGTTTGATAGCCGTGGGTTACGTAAATATTTTCAGCACACGTGCCTAATACAGCCGTGTTCAAACCATCCCAATCCGCATGGTCGCTTAGCACAAAACCTCTGTCTGCTGCCCGTCTGCGTCTTGCTCCACGCAAAGCCATCCATCCACTTCCGAATGCTGTTTCGGCAGGGCCAAGCCTTTTCATCCAAGCGCTGCCAAGTGCTCCAGGTGGACATACCACCAAATTTCCAGCAAAATCTTTCTTTGAAAATTCATCGCTCACATAGGTGGTGGGCGCTATTTCCATTCCACCTTCCCGTAGCGCCTGATTAGTGTTTTCCACCGCGCCATGCGTAAATATTCTACCAATGCCTTGATCTACATGATTAATAATACGCTGTGCTTTACCCAATGAGTAAGCTCCAATCACAGCCACCTTACCTTTTTCTTTGCAGGATTGCCACCATTGATTGATTTCATTTATCACCACGGGCTGCTGCTCCCATTTATAAATGGGCAGGCCAAAGGTGCTTTCGGTTATAAAGTGCTGACAAGCTATCGGCTCAAACGGGGTGGAAATTCCATCTTCCTGTACTTTGTAATCTCCACTCACAACCCATATTTCGCCTTTGTACTCTGCACGTATTTGTGCAGAACCAGGTATATGCCCTGCTGGGTGAAAAGAGAACTTTACACCATTGATAGTTTTTACTTCTCCAAATTCTACCGTTTCTAAATTGATATCTACCCCCAAGCGGAGACGCAAAACGGTTTCACTCCTTTTATGAGCCAAGTATTTTTGATGACCACTGCGCGCATGGTCGCTATGAGCATGGGTTACAAGAGCTCGTTTTACAGGCTTCCATGGGTCGATATATACATCGGCCTGCTTGCAGTAAATTCCATTTTTATTAAAAGTAAGGAGTGACATTGAAGCGAATAACGGGTAACCAAGCCATAAGTTTGCATGCTTTTTATAATCTTTACTTTGTGCAAAAAATCCAACACCATGGCCGTTAACGAAGATTTGGTAACCTATATAAAAGACCAACTGTCAACATTTGGACAGGTAGAGACCCGAAAAATGTTTGGCGGGGTGAGCTTTTACAAAGAAGGATTAATCTTTGGCCTGCTGGGGCACAATACATTTCACCTAAAGGTGGATGACCACAACCGCCCCGACTATGAGGCTTTGGGAATGAAGGCATTTTTATCTACCGAAAAGAAAAAAGGAATGCCCTACTACGAGGTGCCGGTGGACGTGCTGGAGGATAAAGACCAACTGAAGGTGTGGGCTGAGAAAGCTTTTGAGGTTGCCTTAAGGGCAAAAAAGTAAAACAACTTAGCAGAAGAAACCCCGTTTTTTGTGTCTTTGGATAACTTTAAACTTTCTACTTTAGAAACTCTAAAAACATACTCGGTGTATACCCAAATAGCCTAACCCAATGAACAAGTCACTATATCGAGTGTTTCTCATCACTCTATTTTTGCCTTCCTTTATCCAAGCACAAACGGCATTTAACCCGAATGTGCTTCCCTTGGGCGATACAGAATCATTAATGGGAAATTCGGGTACAGGAGGGATTGGATCAACAGGAGCCATTTATTACAATCCCGCTGCGCTCACCATGGTAGAGGGAAACTCTCTTTCTCTTTCGGGATCTGCCTACCTAAGTTTTAAGTTCGAGGCTAAACCACTAGCCGTAATTAATGGAACTGAACTCAACTATGAAGCAGATGGTTTTCAAACCGTGCCCACTAGTGTAATTATTGTAAAAAAGGTTAAAGATTGGAATGTAGGTTTTGCTGCTTTGGTCCCCATGGAGTTTAGTTATGAAGGTAGAACCAAATGGACAATACCCGGTGAAGTCGGGCCTGACATTAACATTAAACTCAATCAAAATTACAGCGAGAGTATATTTCTGGTTGGCTTATCAGCGGCTCGTAAAATCAATGATACCTGGTCAGGAGGATTAACACTATTTGCTCAAAACTATACGTATAAATCTATCCTAGACTTTCGTTCAGAAGTGAGTTCTAACCCCGATTTTATTTTTCAAAACAGTCATCGTGAAACTTTTGCTCCAACAAGCCTTCTTGCCGTGATTGGCCTTCAAAAAACAATGAAAAAAATGAACCTCGGACTACGGGTAGCCCTACCGAGTATACAACTTTTTGGCTCGGCAGATTATTATGATTATTCCTATTCCAACTTTGACCCGTCTAATATTGAGGTTTCACAAATCGATATTTCCAATGAGACAGCGGAATTTGCCACACCCCTTGACCTTCGTTTGGGCGGCACCTTTTTTCCTTTTCAAAAATTGACCTTCACTTTGGACGTAGCCTATCGCTTTCCTTTGGAATACGATGTATATGATGATCCACGGATTGATGAACATATTGCTACCAAAGGCAACTTTAGGGCTAATGCTGGAGTAGAATATCTTTTAAACGAAAAGCTCTCATTATATACCGGAGGCGCTTACACTCCTACCACCCTCAAAAGTGCCGGTGATGAATTTGGTCAAAACTTTGCTTCCTTTTTTGCTGGGGCAAAATCCATTTCAAAATATTTTGAAACCTCTCTGGGTTTCTTTTATTCGGTAGGGAAAGGAGAGGGTAACCTTGACGCAGGCCAAGGAAAAACAACTGAGAAGTATACCTACATCGGTATTGTACTCGGAACCAACTATCGGTTTTAGTTAAACTGTAGAAAATTGACTCAAAGAACCTTTAGAAAAATAAAAAAAGCGGGACAGAAACTTATTTCCATCCCGCTTTCAATTTTCTTCCTAGTTCGGTTTAACCAAATAACTTCAAAATATCATTACCATTAGCCAATACAATCAAGCCAAGTAGAATAATGAAACCTACCATTTGAGCGTACTCCAATACTTTTTCGGAAGGCTTACGGCCAGAAATCATTTCCCATAGTACAAACACTACATGGCCACCGTCAAGCGCTGGAATTGGGAGTATATTAAGAAAAGCCAACATAATGCTCAAAAAGGCCGTGAAAGACCAAAAGCGTTGCCAGTTCCACTGGGTGTCAAACTGATCGGCAATCATAAGGAATCCACCCACTTCTTTATAGGCTTCTGTTTCAGGACTTAGAATCAACTTAAACTGACGGATATAATCACTTAGCACTTTGTATGATTTGCTAATACCCGCTGGAATGGCCTCAAAAAATCCATAACGCTTTGTCTCCAAATCGTAAAAGTGAGTAAATGGCATTGCATATACACCTATACGGCCGCTTTGAGGCACGGTAAGATCCACACTCTGTTGCTCTCCATTTCTGAATATATTCAAGCTTACCAATTGCCCCGCTTGCTTTGGAATGGCGTCTAGATACTGATCAAAGTATATCATCTCCATTCCATTCATTCCATAAATGCTATCGCCTTCCATGAGCCCAGCTGTTTTGGCTACAGATGAATCTGTAAAACCTCCTACGACATAAGGTACTCGAGGTGAAACCAAAGTGCTTTGTGATTTAATCAAATCTCGCTTATCCTCTACTGATATCCGTAATTCCTTAATTTCTCCATTTCGCTCCAGCTTAATGAGCCCTTCATCAGAAAGAAGAATTTCAATTGGAATCTGAGAGAATCGCTCAATCTCAATACCGTCTACAGAAAGGATTTTATCACCATTTTCAATACCAATAGCTTGGGCGGTGGAGTCTGCTGTAACACCATATACCATAATATTATTTGGCAAATAACTTTCGCCATAGTACATCATCATACCGGCATAAATGATGATGGCCAGGATTACGTTTACGGTAACACCTCCAATCATAATAATAAGACGCTGCCAGGCCGGCTTAGAACGAAACTCCCAAGGCTGAGGCTCCTGCTTCATTTGCTCCTTATCCATGCTTTCGTCTATCATTCCGGCTATTTTTACATAACCACCTAGAGGAAGCCAGCCAATACCATATTCGGTACCGCCAATTTTCTTCTTTACCAAAGAAAACCAAGGATCAAAAAAGAGGTAGAATTTTTCTACTCGGGTTTTAAAAAGTTTTGCTGGAATAAAGTGCCCCATCTCGTGCAAAATGATGAGTAGAGAAAGGCTAAGTATAAATTGGGAAGCTTGTATAAAAATGTCCATTCGTATATTTTAGTCGGTAGCGAGTATTAACGCATTCCGGGGGTATTCATTATTAAAGCGGGCAAATTTAACCAAAGTGATTTACTTTGGTCCATAATATTTCGCTACCAATATTTTAGCCTTTTTACGCACCTCAGCATTGGGGTCATTTTCGCTCAAGGCGATGATCGTGTCTTTCAATTTTTGCTGGCCCGCTGCATTGAGGTTATCCGCATAATCAAGCGCTAACATACGCAAACGCGATTGCTCGTCATCCATAGCTATGCCAAGTGCTGTAGAAAATAAATTTGGGTTTGATGTTTTGAATAAGCCAATCAGTGCTTCCTCACGCTCCTCTTCACTTTCGGCCTTGCTCAGCTGAAACAAATTATACGTATCAGGGCGATTTTCCGTCATTGTTCCCGGAAAGTAAGCACCCACCTCAACTTTTGCCAAATTGGGCACTTTTGGAAAGGTAACTTTAAGCTCTCCGCTTACCTGATCTACCAGCTTAAAAGCGGTGTCAATCCTATCGCCACTGCGCACTATTACCTTTATAGGGAAAGCATAAATATTACTCTTTATGGTATCTTGAGAATACATCACGTAAAGAGCTGTATCACCCGAAACATAGCGATAACTAAAGCTCACCATTGGTAAAGCTCTACTTTCTATTATAGGCTTTACAAAGGCTGTATTCAACTGTTGTGATGGGATTACGGCTATCAAATCAGAGTTGCTCTTTTGATAGCTCACCAAACGATCGGCCAGCACTTTGTCATAATGCTCCACACTCAAACTGTCCTTATTATCCCATTTATTGCGCATTATTTTACTTGCCCAATCCGCTCCTTTTAGTTTTGAATAAGTGCCCCAATGCTTTTCTGATGCCTTTTGCAAATCTTGATTTTCTATATAAAAAGCCAAAGCAGCCTCTATTTGATATTGCTCTTTTGAGATTGTTGGCAAATCTTCTTTATTCAAAAAGTATTCTGAAAAATCCTGTGCGCTCAAGCTATCTACAACTGCATATTCACTATCCGAAATAGCGCCTTCAGTAAGACCATACAGCGAAATATAAGGCATCACTTTCCGCTTTGCCTTTTCAAATTTCATTTCCTTCAAGGCAATAGTGCTTAGCTCAAACTCCTCCTCCAATTCTTCAGCGTCAAACTCTTTGAAGGTTCCAATAATTAAGTAAAAATCTTCTGGGAAAATTTCTTTCTCGGTTTTCCAAAAGTGAGCTATCAAGCCATTTGGCAGATTTACTTTGTATTCCTCGCTTCCGCAAAAACCTATATTCTCTTCGGCTTTGGTGGTAATGTCCAACTTCATTTTAAAGCGATCCCCTCTCGCTCCAGGAAACCACATACCTGGAATGCCCATGCCCATTTCGGCTGCAGTATTCATTGCGTTAAGCGCAAAAACGTTTTCTGATTTTTGAATGTAAGCTAAGTTGTTTTCATCAGTCAGGCTTATTTGGTAATCAATTTTTACCGTGCTCGTTGACCTTTTACCGGCAGGTAATTGAATAAAAAGACTATCATTCTGCTGGCTCCATTTTAGCTTTCCCTTTATTCTTCCTTCGCGTAATTCAACACTACTTACGGTTAAACCTTTAGCGAGCAAAGCTGCCTGGCTAGCAGCTTTGCTCGCTTTGAAAGTAACTTCAGCGGAAGCTTGAATGACATTTGGATTAGCAGAAGCGAAAGCCCCATCCTTCCAAATTGAAAGGTGAATAGAAACAATATCCGAGGGTTGCGCCATCAACACACATCCCATTATGCAGAAAATAAAAAAGAGCCATCTTTGCATTTTGCCTTTTGCTATAAATTGAAGCGTCAAAAATAAAGGCATTATTCAAAGAAGAGCACATGCAGATAATAAACATTGGAGAACAGCAGTATCAGGTAGAGCCCGTAAAGGAAAAACCACAAACAGGCACCGTAAATGGAAAATCATATGACTTGGATTTAGCCAAAGATGGAGACGGTTTTCACATTTTAAGCAACAGCAAAAGCTACCGTGTGGATATAGTAAAGGCCGATTATGCTGCCAAAACCTTTACGATACGGGTAAATGACTCTATGTATGAGCTTAGCGCAAAAGACCGTTTTGACCTTCTTTTGGAAGAACTTGGGATGGCTGATTTAGCCTCTAACAAAGCCAATGACTTGAAGGCACCTATGCCAGGAATGGTTTTAGACATTATTGTTTCTGCAGGAGACACTGTAGCCAAAGGTGATAAGCTAGTAGTATTGGAGGCCATGAAAATGGAAAACGTACTGAAAGCCGAAGGTGATGCTGTGGTAAAAGCTATTCACGCTGCAAAAGGTAAAGCTGTAGAAAAAAATCAGATTTTGGTGGAATTTGAATCTTAAGGGTGAGCTACTGCAAAGCTTCCAAAGCATTCGGTAAGCTCTACCGAAGTCCCATCTTCGTTTTTTAGAATTGCCTCCGCATTAAAGAAAAAGCGAGTGGTTGACTGAGCTTTCTCGTTTTCTAAATAGGGGCTAAGCGAAACAATCTCAAAATCACCACCTGTGCCTGAGTAAAAGGTGCTAAACTTTTTACCGTTTTCATCATAATACTCAATTTCAACCGCGCCAAGCTGCTTCTGATCGTAAGTTGTAGCTTTACTTTTTTCATACCAAAAGTCTGTCAAACAGGGTGTGGCTGCGGAAGCATCAAATGTTCTTTCTACAATTTTTGTACACCCTTCTTCAAAGAATATTTCACCTTTTAGGGTATGTTCGCCATATAGGCTTGCGCCTATGTAGCCTGAAAAACTAGGCTCTACCGTATTACCATCTAAAGTCCACTCCACACTGAGGATATTTCCTTGGCGCGATACTGCATTCACATTAAACCCATAAGGTGACACATTAGAAACCTTTATCGCAGCATCGCAATCTTCTAAAATATTTATCCAATGTGTAACTACACTTTTACATCCGTTAAAATCTGTCATTAAGCTCACTTTGAACGGATCAAAATCCTGTGCATTTACCCTTATAGGAGGAGGGCTTCGAAAAGATGAACTAGAACCCGTTTCAAACATCCAACTATAATTCAGCTGATAATATGATGTGTCGCCTAAAAATTTTAAGTCATAAGACCCCGGTACTGAGCTGTACCCTGTCTTATCCCGATAAGAAAACAACCCTGGCCGAAGTGACTTTTCTACCCGAAAATCTTCTACCCTAGTTACCTTTTGGTTTCCTCTAAATCGAAGTAGAACAGCGTTTTTTAAAGGTTCGTTTTCTTTGGCCAGCATACCCTCCATTATCACTACACTATCCTCCAGCGTATAATTCGTTTCAAGGCCATAATTATCCTCGCCTGCATTAAGCTCTATTGGCAGTCCGTTAATTTTTGCAGTAGTATAAAAACGGTATTCATCCTGATACCCACCGTCAGACGTAGCATTTGCGTTATCTTTCTTACATGCTGTGGCAAATCCTATGAGTACCACCAGCATACATATTGCCCTCATGTTTATCATAAAATTGAATATCGAAATACCACTCGGGTATTTTGGTTTGTATGTCTTTGAAGGTAGTCTCCTTGTATGTTTTTGGTAATATCTATAAAGCCCAGATTATAATGCACACCCACGCTCAATGCTGGTGTAACTCTATACCTGTAGCCTAAAGTCAGGCCATAATCCATTCGCTTAAACTCCTCTTGGTAGCCATTTTCTTTGGTAGACTCGTATTGTGTTTCAGTTTTAAACTTTGAAATTTCCTTATCCACCTCACGGGAAACGTTTACCAGGTACCCAGCATACATTCCAAACTCTACCATATTTCTTTGATTAAGCTTGTAGCTAATGCTTACCGGAAGTTCCACATAATCCAGTCGACTGTTCACTTCTTGGGTTTCTACTACTTCTTTACCAAAATTGTAAAACACGCTATCGCTATTATTCTCAATACCCACACCGTTTTGCACTGTATAGCCGAGCCCAATACTAAACTGAAACTTCTGGCCAATCGCTCTTTCCCAACCAAGGCCTGCGTGCCAGCCCACTCCAACGTTATTCGCGTTATATGAGCCCGAGAATACAGGTGCTACTTCCAGGTAAAATGAACTCTTAGAGTCAAACTTTTTGAAAGCTTCCGGGGTAAAGTTGTTTCCTGAGGTAATCTCAACTAGAGGCTGTGGAAGCTCACTATTAAAGACAAAACCTTTTTTAGAAAGAGGGGTTGTGAAAACAGGGTCAACCAAAGAAACCTCATCTGTAGAAACTTCATCTACATAAGAATTTTCAGCAGCAGCTATAGCGCTAGATGGCTCTTGAACTGCTTGATTGCTCAGTGCACCTTCATTGGTATTTCTCACTGCATTTGCGGCCAATGTTTTCTCTGTGTTAACACTCTCCAATTCGTTTTGGGCGACTGCTTCTTCCTGCTGACTTTCTTCTAATTGGCTTTCAAATTGCACTTCACCTTTTGAAGAAACTGCTTCTTGAGGTTCAGCTTTAGTTTCAACTGGACTGCTAAGTTCTACATTGTTCGTTACATTACTTTCGGCTGTAGCCGGAGCAAATGTGATAAGACTCCAAACAGCCACACCGAATAATAATACCGCCATAACCGAGCGCCAATAAAAGGCACCAGCAGGCTTAGGTGTACTATCGAGAATAGCCTCCATAGCCTCCCAATTGGCAGGGTTAAACGCAAACTCACGATTATTGAGCTTACTCTTAAATAATTTTTCGATCTCCTTCTCCGTCATAACAATACCGCTACGTTATTCAGTATTTTCTTCATCATTGCCTTCAACTTCTTGCGAGCACTGCTAAGGTGCCATTTGCTCGTTCCTTCACTCATGTCAAGCTGCTCGGCTATCTCTTTGTGATTATATCCATCAATTACATATAGGTTAAATACCTTTTGACTCACTGGTGGCAACATTCTAATCATCATCTCCAACTCCTCAGCATCAAACTTTTTATCAGCCTCATTATATTCCATCACTGTAAGGGGTGCCATTTCCATAGGTTCCTCATGATAATCTAATTTGCTTCGGCTGTTTTTTCTAAACTCATCAATTTGCGTATTGATGGCAATTCTTCTTATCCAGGCTTCAAAAGGTGCTTTTTCATCATACCTCTCAATGTGTGTAAGTATTTTGTGAAATACTTTGTTGAGCATAAACTCGGCATCTTCCTTATTGCGCTCGTACCTCATACATACCGACATTAAAATACTGTAGCAGCGCTTATACAGCTCAAACTGAGCCCTACGCTCCTGCCTAATGCAAGCTTCTAACAGTTCCTTTTCAATGTCCATATATTATAAAAACCGGGATGACTAATTTAACCAAAATCAGTCCTCCCGGTACAACCGAACAATTAACCACAGGGTTTGCGACATTTTGAGACATTAGGGTTTAATGCTTTCGCAACTATTTGTGTACACGACAGGGCTTTGCAAAAGGTTGGGTGCGGAACAAAAAAAATCCCGAAAAAATTTTCGGGATTTCTAAAAACGTAAACTTAATAGGTCTTTATAACTCTATTTCAAACTGTGTAAGTTCTATAAATTGGCTTACACGCTCATTCATTTCTTCAGGAGTAATGGCTGCTATGCGCTCTGTTCCAAACTTCTCAACACAGAAAGAGGCAAGTGCAGAACCAAAAATTACCGCACGCTTCATATTGTCAAAAGAAATATCGCGAGTGTGTGCCAAATGACCGATAAATCCTCCCGCAAAAGTATCTCCTGCTCCGGTTGGGTCAAACACTTCCTCCAGTGGCAATGCTGGTGCAAAGAATACTTCGCCTTCGCCAAACAAAAGCGCTCCATGCTCACCTTTCTTAATAATCAAATATTTGGGACCCATTTCAAAAATCTTTTGAGCCGCTTTTACCAGTGAATATTCACCACTTAGCTGACGTGCTTCTTCGTCATTTATGGTAAGAACATCTATTTTCTTAAGCACAGCTTTAAGCTCGTCCATGGCTATGTCCATCCAAAAGTTCATGGTATCCAAAATCACCAACTTAGGACGTTGCTCCATTTGCTCCAGAACATTCATCTGTACAGCTGGAGTAA
Source organism: Bacteroidia bacterium (assembly GCA_030427285.1). Lineage (GTDB taxonomy): Bacteria > Bacteroidota > Bacteroidia > Flavobacteriales > Schleiferiaceae > Owenweeksia. The sequence goes on along the minus strand of JAUHWX010000002.1, from coordinate 858 downwards.
GGTTACCCAACATAAGGAATTCACTCTTTCTAAAGCTTTCTGGAATTACCGGATCAAAATCGGCTAATACGTTAAGCTGAGTGTCCAAAGTATCACGAGTATTCATATCGTTGTGATACTTCCCTTTCCAGAAGAATGTTTTGCCGCCTTTTACCACATTGATTCCTTCTGTAGAGATTCCTTTTTTGCGAAAGTTGGTCAAATGCTCTTCCGGAAAATCTTCTCCAACCACAGAAACAATGTTGATATCATCCATAAAATTGGAAGCAGAAAGCCCAGCGTAAGTGCCGGAACCGCCTAATATTTTGCCCGATTCGCCAAAGGGGGTAATCAATTCATCAAAGGCCACGGTACCTACAATAAGTAAACTCATATTTTTTATTTGAATAATTTCTGCAAATATTGTGTAATTGGATGAAAGGTACTAATATTGCAGCCGCAAAAACGAGGAAGGTATGCTTCTTTAACTTTGCAGAAATTGTTCTTTAGGCTCTTATCTTAGTAAAGAGATTTTAATTAATCTGACTGTTAATCAGAGCCCCGATAGCTATCGGGGTTGGTTCGAGCACGAAAACAATTACAAATATATTCCTCCTTAGCTCAGTTGGTTAGAGCATCTGACTGTTAATCAGAGGGTCCTTGGTTCGAGCCCAAGAGGAGGAGCTTCAAAAACCCGACACTTTCGTGTCGGGTTTTTTTATGCGCATTATCTTGACAAGGGAATTAGTTATATCTTTTCCATTAATGCCATTCTATGTTTACATATTACACAGTAAAAAACTTAACCGATACTATACTGGCTACTCCAGTGACTTAGAGGTTAGATATGGAGTTTCATCAAAATGCGGAAGCCAGAAA
>JAUHWX010000342.1 GCA_030427285.1 Bacteroidia bacterium | reverse complement strand
CAATTTTGCCTTAGCCTTTCTATTGCTGATGTCAGCCGACTGGGTTCGTGACAATAACTTTGGAATAATAAACTGGTTGCCCGAAATGCCGCTATGGCTTTATGTAGTCCTTGGAGTAATGCTTCTTGATTTCTTTGGCGCCTACCTGGCTCACTATACAGAGCATAAAATCAAACCACTTTGGATGGTGCACTTGGTGCATCATACCGATCATAATGTAGACATAACTACTGGGAACAGACACCACCCTTTAGAAAGTCTGGTACGTTTTATCTTCACGCTTGTTGGAGTCTTTATTGTAGGTACCCCCATCGCCATTGTAATGATTTATCAATCCTTATCGGTGGTTTTCACTCAGCTTACTCACGCCAATATCAGGATGCCTCGCAAGCTCGATAAAATTATGAGCTACATCTTTGTATCGCCTGATATGCATAAGATTCACCACCACTATGTACTGCCCTACACAGATTCTAACTATGGAAATATCTTTTCTATTTGGGATCGCATTTTTGGTACCTATATGAACCTTGACCGCGAAAAAGTGGTGTATGGTGTGGATGTGTTTCCTGATGAAGTGGCCAATGGAAAAATTGGAAGCCTGTTGGTTCAACCCTTTCAAAAATATCAGCGGCCAACAATAAAACCAGAAGGTAAACCCAAAACCCGTTCTGATAACACATTCTGATATTGTAACATTTTCTACCTTGAATCTTTCATACAAACGCCCAATGCACTTTCACCCATTTCAATTACTACTAATACTTACATTTTGGTGTAATCACATTGCTCATGGGCAGAATACTTTTGAAAAAACATATCATTTTGGCAATTATGAAGGCTGTGGGAGTGTACTTCAAAGCGATAGAGGTGACTACGTGATGCTTGGCCAATCTACAGCGACAAACAGCTTAAATGACTATAAGCTTCTACTTGTAAAAACAGATGGCTTTGGTAAACTAGTTTGGTCAAAAAATTATGGAGGAAGCAATCGTGACAATGGTTCAGACATAATACAAGCCCGCGATGGCGGCTTTCTCCTTTTGGGGTACACTTCCAGTTTTGGTGCCGCTAAAGAGAATATCTATTTAATAAAAGTAGATCAAAACGGTAATCAACTTTGGCAAAAAACATTTGGCCAAAGCGGAAAAAATAACGGAACTGATATAATTGCCAACCGCAATGGAGGTTATGTATTCACCGGCTTTATGCAAACCTCAACCGGTTCAAGCGATCTTTTTATTACTGCTATAGATGAAATGGGCAACCTATTGTGGCAACACACCTATGGTGGTAGAGGTCACGCAAGGGGTATCCGTATTATTCAAACTTACGATGGTGGTTTTATGATATGTGGAGCAACCAGGCCTGCAGGACAAACAGAAGACGACTCTTACTTACTGAAAACCAACGCTAAGGGAAGAGTGGAATGGGCGCGCACATACAAGAACAATGAAAGCGATGGGGCCTTTTCCGTAAGGCAAACTTATGATGGAAAATACATCGTATGTGGATACACCTTTTGCCAGGAAGCTGATGAGCATGGTACTTACTTAATGAAAGTTGATTCAGGTGGAGATCAATTA
>JAUHWX010000148.1 GCA_030427285.1 Bacteroidia bacterium | reverse complement strand
CATCGCTGACCGGCTGTACCTACAGCGCCAAATACAGCTCCTACCAAAGTTGCATCCAAGTCTGCATTTTCTGTGATAATGATGGCATTGTTTCCACCTAATTCCAAAAGCGATTTTCCTAATCTTTTAGCTACAGCTGTACCTACTTCGCGACCCATACGGGTGCTACCGGTGGCTGATACCAAAGGAATCCTTCCGTCATTACTCATGTATTCGCCAATCTCGCGACCACCGTTTATAAGGCAAGAAATTCCTTCCGGAAGATTGTTTTCTTTAAGTACCTCAGCCATTATATTTTGGCAGGCAACACCTGTAATTGGAGTTTTCTCCGAAGGTTTCCAAACGCAAACATCACCGCAAGCCCAAGCGAGTGCTGTGTTCCAGCTCCAAACCGCAACAGGGAAGTTAAAAGCAGAAATAATTCCTACAATTCCCATAGGGTGCCATTGCTCGTACATTCTGTGCTTTGGGCGCTCCGAATGCATAGTAAGCCCATAAAGTTGGCGGCTAAGCCCTACTGCAAAATCACAGATATCGATCATTTCCTGAACTTCTCCCCAACCTTCTTGCAGGGATTTTCCCATTTCATAGGAAACTAGTTTTCCAAGGGCATCTTTTTTCTCACGGAGTTTATCTCCAAACTGACGAACGATTTCGCCACGCTGGGGGGCAGGCATCATTCTCCAGGTTTTAAATGCTTCTTGCGAAGTTTTGATTACCTCATCATATTCTTCTTTGGTGGTGGTGGTAACTTTAGCGATAAGCTTACCATCTACCGGTGATTTTGATTCAATCACTTCACCACTTCCAAAATTCTTCTGACCTGTTGATGTTCCTGAATTCTCAGCTTTTACGCCAAGTTCATTTAATATATCTTCTATCTTAAAATCGCTCATATTCAAAATTTTCCAGCGAAGTTAAAAGAAAGAATGAGGGTAAGAAATGATGGGGGGCTAATCTTGAAAAATCATTGTAGAGGAGTCAGGTTGGCTTAACTTATCACGCAAAGGCGCAAAGCAGTAAAGTTTTCTTTCAATATTTTGAAATCCATGTCTCGTGAAGAGTTTTGCGCTTATCAGCGTGATCTGCATGATAAATATTCACGCAAAGACGCAAAGAAGCAAACCCATCCTGCGCTCATCTGTGGAATCTGCGTGCTTCACCCTCACGCAAAGACGCAAAGGTGCAATTCGCTAAAGCCACCAAGGTTTCAGTAAACCCTCTGCGAATGCTCTGCGCACCCTGCGTCTCTGCGGTGATGTAAAACTTTAATTTCCCTACCTAACATTCACCGTTCTCCCTTTAGGGTAACGCACATTATACTTCAGGTCAATCTTCTTTTCTTCTTTTGGCTCAAGCCTAAATTTCCACGTTATTAGGCCTGATTTATTTTCAACCACACCATCTGAAGCTTCCACCCGTTCCACGATAATTTCATCATTGCCCGAAACCGGAAATTGGTCGGTGATTTCTAAGTTGAGCGCTGCAGTTTTGTTGTTGCGCACTTTTATTTCATAATGGAATTTCTCTTCTTTTTTACTACTTAAAATACGGCTTCCTTCTTTTGAAACCACTGCCTCTCTCAGCACAATTATGTTTTCATCCTTACCCAAAGAAATGCTCAAAGTGTCTCCGGCTTCTTTTGGGTTAAGAGCTGTTTCGCCCAAATATGTCCCTTCAAAATAAATACCTGCGCTACCGTTCATCAAGTTAAGCTCTTCCCAGTCGGTTATACTGGCGGTAAGAAAAGCGTGCTCATTTAGTTTTGGAACCGCCTTGTACAAGTAATCTGCTTCTTTCTCGTATTCGGTAATGGCCACTTTGTATTGCTCGCCATCCGATGGAATGTCATACGGTGTTTTTACATCAAACTTTAGGTTTACCGGATTTTGAGAGATTTTGAAGGTGCCTCCACTTTGTTTTACTCCATCCGAGTACCTTTCATTAGTAAATACTTTACCACTACTTGATACCCCGTTGGCTTGAACTGCGACAGCCGTAATATCACGAACCGCCATATTTTGAATGTCCTCACTCTCCATTGACCTTTGCACCAGCGGTGCCTCATACGTTATCACCACTTCCTCCAGCTGGCTGGCACTTTCACTCAAGCGTATCGTTTGAAAACGGTTGCGGTCATTTAGACCAGTGGTGTATTTATTATAACCCACATAGCTCACTTCCATTAAGCTCACAGCCGAGTTTGCATTTACTTTAAATTTTCCGTCAACATCAGTAGTTACTCCACTTATCACCCTCCTGTTATTGTCCAGCAATACTACATTGGCAAAAGGGATAGATTCTGCCGTTTTTGCATCCAGCACCACACCACTAAAAACTCCCGTAACCCCTCCTTTTTGTGGTGTGATAGATCTTGTTTGTTGCTGATAATATCCCGGGTTTACAAAATTCAAATACCAAGGATCTAATTTTGGTAAACGGCCACTTTCATAAGGGTTTCCTGTGCTTAAAGTAATTTTCACATCCTCCCAATCTTCACCTGTTTTTTGATACACTTTGGCTTTGTACTCTATTTTCAATGGCTTACTAATATCTTCTACACGTAAATCATAATAAGGTTCCCAGCCAGCATCGGCCACCACATAACTGATGTTTCCTTTTGAATTTACAGCTGCCGCGGCATCCACTTTTACCACCAAAACTCCAACAGGCGTAGCGTCTTCTATTCGCATTTCCGAAAGGCGGTTCAGGGTTTTCTGGCGCTCCATATTCAGTACATCTATTTGCTGCTTTGCCTTGCGTTGGCGTTGTTTTATATCCGTCAATCGGGCTCGTACCAAATCCAAACCTTGCTTCAGCTCCACTGTATTTATACCCTCCCAAATATCAAAATCGGTATTGGAAAGCAGTACTTCCTCTTCTCTTTTTGAAACCACCAAAACGTCATTCTGGGTACTAATATCTTCCTGTAAAGATTTTAGTTTGGCACTCAGGGTTTGTGCTTCAAGTTTGCGCGCCTGTGTGCCCTCATCATAGCGTATTTCATAGTTTAGCGAAAGAATACTCACATTACCTTCTACAAAAAACTGAATGGATTTTTCATCCAAACCTGGTGAAAGCCCTTCAAAAGCCAAAGTATTTTCGCCTTTGGCCAAAGTCACTTTTACATCCCGACTCACCTGGGCCCCAATAGTGAAAATGGTAACCTCATTGATTTTTGATTTGATCAACTTTTCATCATTACCAAAAGAAAACAGAGGTACTAATGCCGCGAGAAAAATGGTGATAGCTTTCATGATAAACGTCTTTAGAATATTAGAGTGGGCTTTTGTGATTAGTTGCCTAAAACAAAAAATTCGCATCTCTGGTGTATTACCAAAGATGCGAATCTTTATCAATGCGTTGCTTCTTCGCTATATCTTTTCTGCCTCCAAGCTTCTCTTTTTAGCAGCAATCTTCTCTTTCTCGGTTTCACAAATCGGCTTTTTCATCACCTTGTTCCCAAGGTTCCAAAGAAAGAAAATAAGGCCTACAATAAACACTTGGCTCAGGAATGATTCCCACGTAGGATATAGTCCTATTAAGCTCCAGCGAAGGTCAATTGGCATTAAGCTTATGCTAATAATTCCTGCTTCCTGAATAGAGTGAACACCTTTGCCGATCAGAACCACTGCCAAGAAGGAAATAATCATAGCCGAATATTTGAACAGCTGGGTAATCGGAATTTTTTTTGAATACCGAAGAAGTAAAACCGAAATAACCAGTAGCATGGAAAAGGCCACTACAATTCCCATCACAAACGAAAACTGATGATCCTCTCCTACTTCCATGTTTAATGCTGAAAGAAAAAGTACCGATTCAAAAGCTTCTCTAAAAACAACCAGAAAAGACAAGAAAGCCAAGCCCAGCATGTTTTCCTTACGGGCCAAAACTTGAATTTTACTCTTTACATATGCCTGCCATTTTCCGGCCTCGGATTTACTGTGCATCCAAAAGCCGACATAGAGCAACACCCCCACGGCAAAAATGGCAATGGCGCCTTCCATTACCTCGCGCTGTGCTCCGGTAAAAGTGAAAAGTTTATCAGCTGCCAGCCAAAGCAAAAAGCCCACTACGATAGCAGCTACCCAGCCTGAGTGTACCCATACGGCCGCATTAGGCAGTTTTAGCGAACGGATGATTCCCAGGATGGTAACGATGACCAAAAAAGCCTCAAGACCTTCTCTAAGGATGATAGAAAAGGAAAGTAAAAAGGCCAACCATGGTGAAAACTCTTTTTCTGAAAGCATCACTTGTGCATCGCTGATCATCTCTACACTTGCTACACCTATGGCTTCTACCTCCCTGGCTTCGGCACCTTTCTCTATAGCACTTCTAAACTTTGCCAATTGATTTTCTATCTCTACTGAAAAACTGGCATCATTAGCCCTTAGCTGACCCTCAACAGGTTCCACGCCTTCCAAATAGGCAGTAAGCGCAAGGTTTCGGGCTTCGTCTTTTCTACCGTCTTTATAGGCTTGTACTGCTTGATTGAGTAATCTTTTTGCTTTTTGCAAATAATCCCCCTGGCTCTTCTCGGCTACCTCTTTTGGGTACAATCTCAAAGCAGCAATTACTTCTTCATGGTCTTCCGGAGCTATTGACAAATCTGTAATCAATTCTTCATTACTCGAAGAAGCTAATCTCTCCAGGTCAATTTCAGCATCTACTTTTTGCGCAGCATCTACACTAGTTTCTTTTCCTATTTGCGATAAGCTCAAAGCATAAAATGCCAAGTCCCACACCTCATCATCATTCAACTCATTGAAACCACGCATACCGGTGCCTTCCACTCCTAAGCGAATGGTATTATAAGCTTGAAAAGGTGATAACCCGTTGGCTTTATCAGGACTATGAAAATTAGTAGGAGCGGGCTCTAATCCCGCAGATAAAGGGCCATCTCCTCGGCCATCTTCTCCATGGCAACTTTGGCAGTGCAGTGCAAATAATGTTTTTCCACTTTTCAGTTCTGGCCAACGTTTTGGTGCAATTTCCAAATTGTAAAGACTGATAACTTCTTGCTTCAGATTAGAGGCTACGCTGTTTATTTTTTCCTGACTGGCCTTTTCATCTACCAATCTTTTGATCAGCATGATGTCAGATTGCAGCTCAGCCGGAGCTTTTTTTCCAAGGTCATTTACCGTGGCCGCAAACTCCTGCATTTCCGTATATTCTGCCTGGCTAATTATTTTACCATTTTGCACGGCCATACCATAATCCACAGCAATATAATCAAGCAAGTGAACCATCATACGAGCGTCTTCTCCCTGTGCCGATGCTTTTCCAAACCCTGCCATCATTACGATAGCTGCCAAATACAAGCGCCAATTACTTAAATACTTCAAGGTGTTTTATTTAGACCAGTTAAAAATAAAACGCAAATATACTATACGCCCAACAATTAGCCTTGTGACTATATAAATATTAATTATCAATACCATCAATTATCAAAAAAACCCATTGTCTTCAGCAATGGGTTTTTCAAATAACGGTTTTACTAAAACGCTTTATGGCAAAGAATTTTGAAACGCAACATAAGCTGTATCCATTGACAAACTGGTATCACAACCCAGCTCAACTGCCTTTTCTTCAATGTTTTCTATTCTATTAACCGGATTTGGATGAGTACTCAAAAACTCTGGTGTGCCGCCCGCTTGTCCACTGTTTTCCAGTTCCTGAAAGAAAATCTTTGCGCCATCACAGGCATACTCAGTTTGTGCTAAGTATTCTACAGAGCGCAAATCCGACTCGGTTTCATACGCACGGCTAAACTGAAGCCCTGCCAGGTTACCTGCTAGTTGTCCTGCAATTTGCTCAAGCTGGCTGCTATTTTCTCCCAACAATATGCTCAATAATACAGACACCCCGTATTGCTTTTGAAGGTTTCTACTGGTATGTCTTAAATCTGAATGAGCTACCTCATGACCCAAAACTCCGGCCAAGGCATCAGCCTCTTGAAGGTACTTTATCAAGCCTGTGTACACATAAATGTACCCCCCTGGGGTTGCAAATGCATTGAGTACTGCATCATCTTCCACTATAGTTACGTCCCATTCAAATTCATCACGATATGCAACTTCTCCGCTATTCAAAATTTTGGTTACCATGGCGTCCAGATAATTGTACGCTGCTTCATTGCCAGCACGAGGAAGCAATTTATAAGAAGGATCACTAGCAATTTCATCCCTCACCTGCTTACCCAAGGCTATGTCATCATTTACGCTAAACAATAAAACCGTGTTGTCATTTTTATCACAACCAGCAATGCCTATGCTCATTGCAATGGCTATAAAACCTAGTTTTAAACTTTTCATCATAATTCTGTAATTATCTTTTAGCAACGCATTTTGCTCTTGCAAAGTTCGTAATATGTGCTTTGTGTGTACCTTAAGCCTATAAATAATCTTAGTTCTTTTATGGAGCACTTGCTAAAATTACTGGAATATAACTTTTGGGCCAACGACCTTTTCATCACTCGATTAACGTCAAATGATAACACCCCGCCCGAAATCCAAAAGCAGCTTTCACATTTACTCTCTGCTCATCAAATTTGGTTGCGAAGAATTAACGGACGCGGCAGCTTGTCCTCTGTATGGCAATCTATAGACCCTGAAACCTGGGAAGGCGTAAATATTGAACTGTACAACGAAACCACTGATTTGGTGAAATCTATTTCACTAGGGAAAACCTTCACTTATAAAAATACGCACGGCACCCCTTTTCAAAATACGCTCGAAGATCTGCTCACGCATATTCTCCATCACAGTTCGCACCACCGTGCCCAAGTTGCTCTACTCATGCGTCAGTATAATATCTTACCTCCACAAAGTGATTATATTTTTTACTTAAGAAAATGAGCCACACTTAACGTAAACTAATTTGATACCAACAGTACGGCTCTTCTTTGCTAATTTATATTTTATTCCAAGTTTTTAACCTCATGACTAAACTTCTCAAACTTCTTCCCCTTGCACTAATTCTTCCTTTATTTGCGCAATGCAGCAAAGAAAAAGGTATCACTGAACTGATACAGCCTACCCGAAACTACCACCCAATTGTTGGTATATGGGATTGGGATTACTCCATTTATTGGGGTGTAGATACTGTTTTCTCCTCGCCCGATAGTATTCAGCATACAGCGAATTTCCATACTAATGATACCGTCTATTACGAAACCTTTCACAAGGGAAATATAATACCGGCTTCTTCCAGATCCGAATACTACGAAGTAATTATGCACTTTGATGGACAAGACTCTATTCCAGCCTTAATGTTAGATAATGCTATCCGTGGTTTTAAAGTCGATTCAACCTCGCTATGGATAGATAAATCTTCTAACGATGCGGGCTTTCACAAATATTCTAGCAACTAAATCATTCTAGGATGCCCTATTTATCCAGAAAATTCTGTTTAGTTCTGACAGTTCTTTTTCTCTTAACTACACTACAGTGCACAAAAGAGAAAACTGAAGAACAGCCAACTATTCCGCAAACTCCTTTAACCCCAGCACAACTCATACTTGGTTCTTGGAAGTTAGAGCTATCTGTTCCAGGCAAATACCCCTACGACACAACGTACTACCCTTATGCTGGTATGGAAAAAATCTATCATTTTCAAAACAACGACACTGTTCTAATTGATGTTTTCTTAAATGGGGTTTACGATACATTAAGATCTGATAAAAAACATTACGAATTCTCCATTTTTGTAGATTCTCCAGATACCTTCCCTACAATCAATATTGATGATTTCTCATCATTATATGATCTCTATAATGATACTCTTATCCTAGACCGTAGGCCAACAGATGGCAATTTTCAGCTATTTGAGCGTCTATAGAAATCATTCTATAAGAATATTACCTCTCCGCGAACCCATTGTTATCAAAACTGTTGATATGCCTTAGTATGGGTAAAAACCTTATTTTCACCTTATTAATTCAACATCACCCTTTAAAAATTTCTTTATTATGAAACTAAAACTTTTGGCACTTAGCATTTTAGCCGCATTTACTTTTAACAGCAATGCTCAGATGGGCGATAAGCAAAAAAGACAAAGCCCACCTGCAACAATGGAGCATAAAGTTGGCGATGCGTCAATTACAATTAACTACAGCCAGCCCTCTGTAAAGGGACGTGAAATATTTGGAGAACTAGTTCCTTACGGTAAAGTATGGCGTACCGGAGCTAATGAAGCAACAACCTTCACCAC
>JAUHWX010000147.1 GCA_030427285.1 Bacteroidia bacterium | reverse complement strand
AATCCGAATGACCGTAATTATTATGATTATATAAAGTCTTATTCGCCTTATGACAATGTGGAGGAGAAGGATTATCCATCCTTATTGATTACAACAGGAATTAATGATTCACAGGTACAGTATTGGGAGCCTGCCAAATGGGTAGCTAAGCTGCGCACCAAAAAGACTGACAAAAACCCGCTTTACCTATACACCAACATGGACACCGGCCACAGTGGTGCTTCCGGCAGATTTGAAGCTTACAGAGAAACAGCTATGGAATATGCGTTTTTGTTGAAGTTGGAGGGGATTGGAGAATAGTTATATCATGAAGGCATAAAGGATAAGTGACTCCTCTGAGAAGTGAGTTGGTGGAATAAAAATATATTTATTTAGTCCCTCTTCTCGACAGATTGTTTTATATTCATTTTGCCTAAAACACCAGCTATGACCAATACGGAAGATCAAAAACCCATTAGCAACTACCCCTTGGTCAGTTTCCTATATAGTCGAAGGGCTTGGATTTTGTTCTTAAGTATTTTAGGACTTATAATAGGAATAATAGGTATTGTTCAAAGTACCTTTAGCCTCAAAACAACTACTGAAGAAATTGAACAAGCAACAGATTTAATTAAATCCAGTACAAAAAGCCTTTATAGTATTGATACTACTTTGCAAAAAACCAGTGAAACCATCTCAACAAGAAGTATTGGTCCCTTTCCTAAAAATATACCTGCCCTCGCTGAATTTATTTCAAAAACCAAGGAGAGAATCATAATTCAGACTGACATACCTGCTTATGGTATATTTTCAAATACTACCGCTTTTTCTAGTTATCAAACATCTCTTCAAAGTTTAGTTGCTGAAAGTAAGAACGTTCGGCTTATTGTCTATGGTAATTCAGGAAGGAAATCTTTATTCGCAAATCAATTAGACCTTGGGAAAGATGACTGGGACAGTACTGACAAGTTTAATAAGTTTCTTAATAGTGGAAGTAATAAGCAAAAGCTAAGAAAGTACGTTGAAACATATGATTTAGACAAATCCACCATTACAACTTTCACTGATTTATATTATTCATTGGATACACGTAACCAAGCCTTCTTAGGTGTTCTTAAAGAATTTGGACACACTAGAATAGATACTGTTGATTATAATAAAAACCCTTTTCCAATCCACTTCTGGTTAAGGGACGATGATGCATGTGTGTTTTCTTTTCTTCTTCAGTCAGAAGAGGTTTCGATTCAGACCGAAGACCCAAATATCCATGATTACATTGTCAAGTATGTTGCTGAAAAACACCCTTCAGCTAGTCCTGGTTTGTAAACTTTGATACCATTAGTTGATGAATTTCTTGTACATCCTTTTATAATCAATTTAGTATAACACAAAAAAAGCGGCTACTTCATCAGTAGCCGCTTTTATTTCTTGGTATTTCTACCTAAATAATTTCTAGCACATCTTCTGGCGGGCGGCCTACGCGTGCCTTATCACCGTTTACCAAAATCGGTCTTTCCATAAGTTGTGGGTGCTCAATCATTGCAAGGATCACCTCATCTTCGGTAAGTTCTTTGTCTGCAAATTCTTCTTTCCAGATAGCCTCTTTCTTGCGCACCAAATCAATGGCGTCCATATCTAACTTGTCCAAAATTTCTTCTAAATCTCCCGGAGTGATAGGCTCCTTCATGTATTCCACTATTTCGGGGTTTACATTTTTGCTTTCAAGCAATTGCAAGGTTTCGCGGCTTTTGGAGCAGCGTGTATTGTGATATAAAACCATGATTATTATTTATTCATTAGGTGAACAAAACCCTTAAACTCTTTTTGGTTTGAGCAGGCATCTTCAATTTCGAGGGTGTAAAAGTACACACCTTCGGCCAAAGTTTGACTTTCATAAGTGCCATCCCATGGTTGATTTACATCATTGGTTTCGTAAAGTAGTTTTCCCCAACGGTTAAAAATTTTCATATCTACCCAAGGGTAAAATTCGGGGTGAGAAGCTTGTGGTAGACCAAAATAATCATTCAAACCATCACCATTAGGTGTAAATACATTGGGAAGCCAGGGCGAATAACCTTCTGAAAATACTTCTAAAACAGTATCCTTTGAGAAGTATCGCTGACAGATAGTGTCCTTTAAGGATAATGAAATTTGATATGTACCACTATTGCTAAAATTATGGCTGGTAGTTTTCCCTTCTGCTGTTTCACCGTCACCAAAGTTCCAGTTATACTCCTGAAAATGGGTGCCCCAAGCCCTCAGACTTACGTCACCCCCATCCCTACAGGGCTCATAATCAATTGTGAAATCATTGGAAGAAACACGTTGGATTAACTTCAACCTAACCTGCATTGAATCCGAAGTCCCACAAACCCCATTCTCAGCTACCATTTTTACAGTGTATATTCCAGGGTTAGTATAGTAATGCTTTGGTTCATCTTTTTTAGACTTTTTTCCATCCCCAAAATCCCACGAATAGGAAATTGCATCCTTAGAGAAGTTTAAAAAATCTACCTCTAACTTATTACTACAGCTATCATATTGAACTTCAAAATCTGCACGAATAGAATCTGCAAAACCATAAATTGGCATCGCAAAAGTATCTACTGCATTACACATCGTGTCGATAGCTATAAGGTAGTAATAATGCACCCCCCGGTGTGCAATATTTATGGAATCTAAGTCTCCATTCACCACACTACTATCGGGTAGTATCCATTGAAAAACATCTCCATTAAAACTCTCGTTGGTGACTTTTACTGAAAAGGGAATACACGAACTATCGATGTCCGCAACTGCCCGTGCTTGCACTTCCAAGGCAGAAAAATCCATCTTTAATGCAGCTAAGTTACATGAGCTAGCATTAGCCAAATTGTGACGTGAATAGGCCGCGGGGGTTGTGGGCCAATAGCTATTTCCAAAACAGCCACCACACACTGCTTGATAAATAGTTCCATCCGGTGAAAATCTACTGGTGCCACCATCCACATGATCATGATTCACCCCTCCAAAGAATGTGGCATAGGTAAGCTCTTTCCATGATGCATCCAGTACCATAAAGTAAAAGTCGCTACCATCGGTAGTGCTCTGAAAAGCATTTTGCGTAACTGGCAGGTTGTGGGTAAATCCCTGATTGTGATTGGCCCCTTGGTTTACTTGCCCACCCCAGCCAGATACGTATATGTTTCTACATTCATCTACCATAAATGCGGTTGGAGAAATATTGTTGGTTACATGCTTTCCATCACCAAATACCATGGATCCTTTAGACTTCATTAGGTCTGAGCTGAATTTATGGATATACTGGGCGCTACCCGCATTTTGATAAAAGTTTGAATCTAGTGTTACCGGATAATCTCCACGTGTTTGCCCCAACACATACACGTCTCCTACATAATCGATTTCAATAAAGTAATTGACATCTCTATCTGATGAACCGTTGTAGGTACCTGATTTAAAGCTACCGTTATCAGTGCTCAACTCCACAATATACCCATCTCTTTCTCCCTTGCGGGTTGACTGGTAGGCCTCAGTTGGAAAATTAAAATCATTACTAATGGTTCCTCCCGTGATATAAATACTTTGAAAATCGGGAGCAAGCTTGGCGCTAAGAGCGTTATCTTCTCCTACTCCACCAAGGTATGAGCCCCAGCGTAGGGTGGTAAGCCCAGCATCAAAAGCTGCTATAAAGCCATTAATTGAATCTGGTGCCTGGCGGATATAGGCATTGCTACCAACTGTAATATTTGTAGAATTTGTGCTTCCAACGATATAAATATTTCCGGTGCTATCCGTAACGACCTCACCTCTAAAGGAATCTCCATAGTTAAAGTCTAAACTGTTTATTCCATCATTTTCATTACCTCCATATAGGGTAGCCGCAGGAAGTGAGCCACCTGTGGAATCGAGTACACAAATAAACACATCTGAACCCTGTGGATAGGACACTGTATGAGTAAAGAAATGGAGCGGATTACTGCCTCCTGCAAAAGTTCTGTCGTGTGCATTGGGTCGAGTTGGAAAATCGTTGGAACCTGTAGAACCGTAAACAACTAGCTGTCTATCCTTAGTTTCTATAAGGCTATATGGCAGTTCATCTTCACCACCTCCTAAGTAAGTGGCATACTCTAGTTGTGAGCCGTCAGCCGAAAATTTACTTATTGCTATATCCACACGAGGTCCTAAAAAGTTAATTTGAAAAGCTCCACGCGTAGCAGGGTATTTACCCCCATCATTAAAAACTATCCCTCCTGCATAAAGACCACCATCACTGCTATATGTTGCGGTAAAACCAAAATTATTTGCACTGCTTCCTGAAAAGGTACTGAAGACTAGTTCCGGATCAATTATTAATGGGTATTTGCCATTATAACTCCCCAGTTCAAAAAGAACTAAATCGCCTTCAATTTTATACGCACACTGTACCTCCACCCGTTCATCATCTATTTGCTGATAAGCAAAAGGTGCCAGCTCCAAAACTTCTCTCACACTGGTTTGTAAAATCAAGTTTCCGTGATCCAGCTGCATTCCATCCACACCTATGTATTGCATAGCAATTTGCTTAGGATTTGCCTTCGGATTGACCACAAAATCATATTTCAAATTTCCTTCTGGGGTAAAGTAGTACTTAGCATCGATACCCGGATACACACCTTCATATAGCACTTCTCTATACGCACCAACACCGCTAGCCCAATTGGCAGCATCATTTCCTATAAAATAATTGTATTGGGTGTGGGATTTATTATACGTGGTAGATGATATGTCCACTGAAGCCCCTACAAGCTGCACTTCATAGGCATGTGCCTGTATTTGCTTTGGCAGTTTCACATCTTCGCCATGCATAGCTTTATGAAGGCTACCTAAAGCAATCTCATCCACCATGGTTACCACCACTGAGTTTCCTTGCAAAAAAACAGCTCCACTACCCATATCGTATTTGTAGTCAAAGTGCTCTGACCATTGTCCTTCATTTACGATAAATGCGGGCTGATACTGGCTTGAAACACTCCAGCTGGAGAAAATGATAAATAGGAATATCTGAAGTTGTTTTGTCAACTTGAAAATTTTGGATAAACCCTAAATGTATTTCCTTTTTCTAGATTCACAAACTACTATCAAACCATCTAGTACTTTCCGTTTGCTAATTCGGGTTTTCATCGCGTAAGCGATTATTGCTCCTGCAATTCATTGCTTTGCCCCTCCTGCATCAAAAATGCCTTGATAAAAGCATCAATATCACCATCCAGCACCGCGTCTGTGGCACTGGTTTCGGTACCCGTACGAACGTCTTTTACTAATTTATACGGATGCAAAACATAGTTCCTGATTTGAGAACCCCACTCTATTTTTTTCTTACCCGCTTCAATTTCTGCTCTAGCCTGATTTTTGGCCTCCATCTCTATTTCATAAAGCTGAGATTTCAAAAGCTGAATTGCCTTATCCTTATTTTGAAGCTGAGAACGGCTCTCGGTATTTTCAATAATAATACCTGACGGTTTATGTTTCAAACGTACACCTGTTTCTACCTTATTTACATTTTGCCCACCGGCACCGCCAGATCTAAAGGTATCCCACTCAATGTCTGAAAGGTTTACATCTATACTGATCGTTTCATCCACCAAAGGATACACATAAACGGATACAAAAGATGTATGGCGTTTTGCATTACTGTCAAAAGGAGAAATTCGCACCAGGCGGTGAACCCCGTTTTCACCCTTGAGGTAACCAAATACAAAGTCGCCTTCTATTTCCAGGGTCACCGTTTTTACTCCAGCCACATCTCCCGCCTGATAATTTAGCTCTCTAACTTTATATTTATGACGTTCAGCCCAGCGCAAGTACATACGCATAAGCATACTTGCCCAATCGCAACTTTCGGTACCACCGGCACCAGCTGTAATTTGCAGTACTGCACTCAACTTATCCTCTTCACCAGAAAGCATGTTTCTAAACTCCAGGTCTTCCACAATGGCCATTATCCCATTGTAGATTCGATCCACTTCTGAGGCTTCCATTTCGCCAAGCTCATGAAATTCCACAGCAAGGGTTAGTTCTTCACGTTGCTCTTCCGCCTTTTCATATGCTTCAACCCAAAACTTAAGCCCACGGATTTTTTTCATCACGGCTTCTGCAGCGTCATGGTCATTCCAAAAATCAGGATCACCGGTTTTCTCCTCCTCATTTCTGATAAGGATTCGCTTCTCCTCAATATCTAAATAAGCCTTTAGCTTTGATAGCCTATCATCCAGCTCGCGTAAATCTTCTTGTGAAATCATGCTGCAAAAGTAAAGGTTAAATCGAATTGCCAACCCTGAGATTGATAGCCTTTGACAAACATTACATTCAAAACCATTTACAAGCATTTTCACCTTATATCAAAGGCTTTATTACTTTTGCCACTCTATATAAAATTTCATCAGAAATGACCCAATATGACGTAGCCGTAATCGGCTCAGGACCTGGCGGATATGTGGCTGCAATCCGTTGTGCACAATTAGGATTTAAAACAGCAATAATTGAAAAGTACAGTACTCTTGGCGGAACTTGCCTTAATGTGGGTTGTATTCCATCAAAAGCACTTCTGGATTCTTCAGAGCATTTTCACAATGCCTTGAAAAATTTTGAAACCCATGGTATCAAAATAAATACTCCTGAGGTAGATTTTACCCAAATGGTAGATCGTAAGCAAAAAGTGGTAGATCAAACCTGCGATGGCGTAAAATTTTTGATGGGTAAAAACAAGATTGAAGTTTATGAGGGCCTTGGGTCTTTTGTAGATGAAAACACCATCAACATTGCCAAAAAAGATGGTGATGAAAAAATTGGCGCCAAGCATATTATCATTGCTACTGGTAGCAAGCCTACTGAACTTCCATTTGCCAAATTTGATAAAGAGCGCATCATTTCCAGCACCGAAGCTTTGAAGCTAAAAGAGGTACCAAAAACAATGGTAGTGATTGGTGGTGGTGTGATTGGCCTTGAGCTAGGTAGCGTATATGCTCGCTTAGGTACTGAAGTTACCGTAGTAGAATATATGGACAAAATCATTCCTACCATGGATGCTCAGCTTGGTAAAGAACTTATGAAGTCTCTTAAAAAGCTTGGAATGAAATTTAACGTAAGTCATAAAGTGACTGACGTGAAACGCGAAGGAGATACTGTAACTGTAAGTGCTGAAGATAAAAAAGGCAAAGCCGTAAGTTTTGAAGCAGATTACTGTTTAGTGTCTGTAGGAAGAAGACCTTATACTGATGGTTTGAACCTTGACAAAGCAGGTCTTACAACTGATGATCGCGGACGTATCGAAACCAATGAGCATTTACAAACTGCCAAAAACCATATTTACGCCATAGGTGATGTGGTAAAAGGGGCCATGCTTGCGCATAAAGCTAGCGAAGAAGGAACCTTGGTAGCTGAAACTATTGCCGGACAAAAACCACATATTGACTACAATCTAATTCCTGGAGTAGTGTACACTTGGCCAGAAGTAGCCAGCGTTGGTAAATCTGAAGAGCAATTGAAAGAAGAAGGCAAAGAGTTTAAATCCGGTTCTTTCCCTTTCAAAGCTTTGGGCCGTGCCCGTGCCAGTATGGATCTTGAAGGGATGGTAAAAATTCTTGCGGATAAAGAAACCGATGAGATACTAGGGATGCACATGATAGGGCCTCGTGCGGCTGACCTTATAGCTGAGGCTGTAGTTGCCATGGAGTATCGTGCATCTGCCGATGATATTTCACGCATGAGCCATGCCCACCCAACCTTTGCAGAAGCTATTAAAGAGGCCGCTCTTGCAGCCACTGATAACCGACCATTACATATCTGATTTTATATATTTACGGCATGGGGTATTTCTCCATGCCGTAAATTTTTATGGAAAATAGCCGAGGGATTAGAAAAGTTCGCAGTGCCAGCTTCATCATTGGAGCATACCTATTTGTTACCGTTGGTCTTGCCATTGCGGTACACAACATTCTGCGCGCTTCTGAGTCTCACCTGATTACGGATACAACCAATATTTCTAAATCGGCAAAGCAAACCGCTTATCTGATTAACATTTCAGAAATCGCAAAAGGTATTGCTGAAAATCCCGAGCCTTTGGCATGTGATAGCCTTTCCGGTTTATCAAACGCTCTTCGTGCTAATCAAAAGTACTTTGCTGAGTATCTTCTGCTTAAAGAAGATTTGCCTCACATACACGATAAGCTTATCAGCCAAGAACTGGAAATAAAAGCACTCACTCCTACCCTCAACCAAAACCTCAATACATTGCTCTCCCGC
>JAUHWX010000146.1 GCA_030427285.1 Bacteroidia bacterium | reverse complement strand
CCTGCCCGTATTTTTCATTCAATTGACCTACAACACTTTAGATCATCCTGTTTTTAGCACTTTTTTTTCTAAAAAAAAACGGCTCCAAACCTACACAACCTCCATTATATTATTGATATTCAAAATTATACAATGGCACATTTACAAAAATGACCACTTAGAAAAAAAATGCATTTTTTTTCGATGAATGACATTGTCGGTGTAAATATTTCAAATAATCCGTCAGCTTCGCCCTACAAATAACCAAGGTAAGCGCTTACATTTTTCTTAAACGGAGCAATTATTGAGTATAACTTACTAAGCATCACCTTCAAAAAGCTCTATCTAAAAAAAAATCACTCCATAAAATATACACGCTTAACACGCTGTGAAATTCCTGTAAGTACTTCGTATGGGATGGTGTCCATTTTGTGAGCCAACTCATAAACGGAAATATTAGACCCAAATATCTCAACCGTATCACCCTCGTTAACATCACTTCCGGTAACATCCACCATCACCATGTCCATGCATACGCGGCCTACCACTTGGTAGCGCTTGCCGCTAATGGCCACTTCGCCCACACCATTACTCAAGCTTCTTCGAAATCCATCCGCATAGCCAATGGAAACTACTGCGATAGTTGTTGGTCTTTCAGCAACAAAGGTTCGTCCATAGCTCACGCTATCACCTACTTTTAGCTGCTTTACTTGCGACACAGTCGCCATCAGCTCACTCACCACGTTAAGATGCTTTCTGTCGTCATCATTGGAGCCAATACCGTACAAACCCACGCCAAGCCTCACCATATCAAAATGCGCCTGAGGGTATTGTGAAATTCCACTTGAGTTGGAAATGTGACGAAGGAAATCATATCCCAAATCACTTTTCAACTTATCCGTCATTTGCTTAAGCTTAGTCACTTGACCTAGCGTAAAGTCACGCTGTTCAGGATCATCGCTTACGGCCAAATGTGAGAAGACTGATGCTACTTTTATATGTCTTTGAGATTTTAGCTTTCCTGCTAAATCTTTCAGCTGGTCTCCTTCAAAACCCAGACGGTGCATTCCTGTTTCTACTTTTAGGTGCACACTAAATGCTTCACTGAGATTGTAATTTCTGAGAGCATTTTCCAGCATTTCCAACTGATGAAAGCTGTACACCTCTGGTTCCAAATTGTATTCTACCAAATCTTGAAAAGAAGATGGCTCAGCATTGAGCACCAATATCGGCAACGATATTCCAGCTTTACGCAAAGCCACACCTTCATCGGTATAGGCTACTCCCAAATAATCCACTTTATGAAACTGAAGAAGGTTGGCGATTTCATACGTTCCACTTCCATACGAAAATGCCTTTACCATAGCCATAATGTGCGTACCACCATTGAGTTTACTCCTAAAGTAATTTAGATTGTAAACCATTCGGTTCATATATATATTGAGTACCGTTTGATGCGACTTTTCCTCTAGGGCCGAACTTATTTCCTCAAAATGAAAAGAGCGGGCGCCCTTTAGCAAAATAGCCGAATGCTTAAAACTGTGGCTATAAATGTTCTTTAAAAAGTGCTTTGTACTTGGGTAAAAAATAGCGGTAGAATTCAGCGCAAAAGCTCCGTTTTTCAAATCCTTACCTATGGCAATTATCTCATCCAGCTCAAAACGATTAATTACCTCGGCCATTCTGCTGAACAGATCTTCAGAAGCCAATCCACTTTGCTCAAGCTCACTAATTATTAAAACCTTTCTGCGATTCCCGGCTTGATTTTCCAAATAATGAAGAGCCACCCGCAGCGACTCCATATCCGAATTGTAGGCGTCATTTATAATAATATTGCCATTGCTCCCGGCTTTCATCTGAAGGCGCATCTCCACCGGGCTTAGTTTGGCAAAAGACTTTTTCATCTCATCTTCATCCAAACTGAGCTCTAAACCCAAACGCCAGCAATGAATCGCATTTTGGATGGAAGCGGCATCGGTAAAAGGGATTTGTAAAGTGTGCCTGCGCTCGTCCATTATACCTATTAGCACTGTTTGCGCCTCTTCAATTTTCACTTCAATTTGTAAATCAGCAGGAAGATTTTCCCGCGTCCACGATAAAAGTTGAATGGCTCGCTCTTCAGCAAAAGTTTCAATCTGCTTGGCCAGATCACTTCCATCAGCTTCGTAAACCAATTGCCTGGAATGGATGAACAGCTTAAGTTTTTCTTGAGTTTTTTGTTCTCTACTTTCAAAATTAGCATCGTGTGCCGAACCGATATTGGTAAAGATTCCAATTTCCGGCTGAAGGATTTTCTCCAGCTTCTCCATTTCACCAGGTTCACTGATACCACTTTCAAACACGGCAAACTCATTTTTGGCTTCTAGCTCCCACACCGAAAGTGGAACGCCAATTTGCGAATTGTAACTCTTAGGACTTCGACAGGTGGAAAACTGCTTTTGCAGAATTTGCCCCATCCACTCTTTAACTACAGTTTTGCCGTTACTTCCCGTTACAGCAATTACAGCAGCCGATGACTGCTCACGGATGTGTTTAGCTAAATCCTGTAATGCTTTCAAACTATCGGGCACCACCACAAAATTGGCATCAAAAGTTTGGGTAGGCATTTGTTCCACCACAAAATGACGGACACCTTTTTTTACTAAATCCTCTATGTATTTATGACCATCGTGATTTTTTCCGCGCAAAGCGAAAAACAACACCCCCTCGGCAGATGAAAACTGACGGGAATCCAATAAAAGACGAGAAACGATTTCCTGTGGGTGAGCCCCGATAAACTGTGCCTTTAGGAGTTCTGCTATTTTAGAAATCGCAAGATGTGCCATACTTTATTTTGTGCCTAAATTAATAGTTGCGCTCATAAACCGGGGGTGATTTCACAATCTATTTAATTATGGATTCATTTTTTTCGTCATGGTTTTCCCGGGAAAAAGGAAAACTCACGCCAAAAACATTTTTGGGATTGATGATTTTTGCCCCTATTGACAGGTCACCCCTCTGGGGTGAAGCACTTTATTTTTTCTTTTCGCTGGCCACTATTTCATTAAAAGCTGCCCGGCTCAGCGGCTGGTACTCCATGTGTTCACCAAGCATTACCTGCTTTTCATTAGTAGTCTTTCGATGAGAATAGTTGGCAAGATTTCCGGTACGTACACATACTGCATGAACCTTAGTTACATATTCGGCTGTAGCCATAAGGTTGGGCATGGGGCCAAAAGGCTTCCCTTTAAAATCCATATCCAAGCCGGCAACAATAACACGCGAACCACGATTTGCCAGTTCATTGCAAACCTCCACAATACCATCATCAAAAAACTGTGCTTCATCAATTCCAATCACATCTACACCATCGCCCAAAAGCAGAAGATTGGAACTATTTTCTACCGGAGTACAGCGAATTGCATTTTTATCATGGCTTACCACATCCTCTTCCGCGTAACGAGTGTCTACCATGGGTTTAAAGATTTCCACCTTTTGCTTGGCAAATTGCGCACGCTTTAGTCTGCGAATCAACTCTTCAGTTTTTCCGCTAAACATTGAACCACAAATCACTTCCATCCAGCCGGTGTGTTTGTGCTGGTTTACGGGGTTTTCAAGAAACATTTAGTACTTTCAGGCCTTAATTTACAAAGCACAAAACTACTCAAAAGATACCCACCCCTATGGAGGAATATGTGAGAAAGGAACTGGAAGAAATTTGCCAAGATATACTCAATAACACCCAAGCTACTGACATCGAGCAGCAACTGGCTTCGGTACAATCATTATATGAAAAACTTTTGGTGCTCAATTATGTGAGTTCTCGAAAGCAAAGCGTGCCCCAAGTAACAGCACAAGAAGCGCCAAAACCTGAACCAAAAGTAGAAGCTCCTGCTCCGCCACCTGTACAAAAAATTCCAAAACCAGAGCCACCAAAGCCAGTAGTTGAAGACAAACCAGAAATAGTGGAACCCATTTCTGAGGCTCCAAAAACGATTGCTCCACCTCAACCTGTTCAGCAAAAACCCGAGCCAATAAACGAAAGCCCGGTGATAGAAAAGGAACTGGTAGACGACAAAACTCCACAGCAACAGCAAATGGAGGAAGTACTTCGTCAAAGTTCTGCCCCAAAAACTCCAAGCAAAAGTTCGTCAATAAATGAACGCTACGGCACAGGAGCAATTACGCTGGGCCTAAATGATAGAATAGCTTTTGTTAACCAACTTTTTGGTGGTCAGCAGGAAGATTTGAACCGCGTGATTTCTCAAATCAATACTCTGGAAAGCTTTCAGGAGGCAGAAGATTTTATTGAGAATATGATAAAACCTGAGTACGACTGGAGCCAAAAAGAAGAGTTTGAAATGCGCTTTATGGATAGGGTGAGGCAGAAGTTTGGGGAGTAAAACAAATGTCACGCAGATTTCGCTGATTCTCGCAGACTTAATGAGCTTCACTCCTCGCATATCTGCACAAATAGGCAAGTTATTCCTTCAAGGGTCGTTCTTTACGCTGACACCAGAATATGAAGTTTGGGGAGTAACGGCCTTTAATTTGTTGTATGCAGATTTCGCTGATTCTCCCTGATTTAGAGGGTTTCGTTCTGCGCATATCTGCGAAATCCGCTTGCAAATACACAAGCTTTCCCTTCCTATCTCGTTCTCTATTCTGAAAAAAGAATATGAAAAAACCCCACCTCATTCTCGTTCTTCTCTTTACCAGCACTTTACTGATGGCTCAGCGGCCAGAGGTAAAACCCTTCAGAAACATCATTATTGGGAATAGCAGTTCTGCTCTTTATGAAAACCTGAATTATGACCCCACCTTAGAGCCTTATCCTTATTGGGAATATCATTGGCCCTTAAATGTTGCTACTGACATCAGCCGTTTTTGGAGAATAGGCGTGGAGCGAATTGCCATCTACAACAATTTTGATGATGGCCTTTTTGAAATGTATGGAGGATTCCTCCAGCTTGATGTGCTGCCCGCAACGCAGCATAGGTTATTTCTGGAGGCGAATTATCACCGGGGTGATTTTTGTGCCTGCCAGGAGCTTACACCCAACCATGAAAAAGGCCTCAATTTTTTTGGCGGTGCCACAGGTTTTGACTGGGCTTTTTCCCGCTATTTTCATTTGGATGTAGGCTTTACCATAAGCTGGGCCAACGTGAAGAAAAATGAATGGTCAGTTTTTGCTGGTTATTTTCTTGGGCTTGATATACACCTGTTTCCACCCAAAACAATGAAAGCCATTCCGAGGGGAAAAAACGTGAAACATCTTTAATTAGCAATGTTATATTTGAATTCATAAACCTCTCACATGAAAAATATCAACTTCTCGATCCTATTGCTGTTTACTCTTATTTTTTCACAAAACTCCTTTGCCCAGCAAAAGCAGGTTTTCTTTAATGCCTCCGTGCTTTCGCAGCCGGATGAGTTTCATTTTGCTAATCCTACTTCCAAAACACCTGGAATTGAGTTTAACCTTGCCTATAGTTCAAACATTAAGAAATCTAATTTCATCTGGGAAGGACAAGTTTCTTACTTGAATGCCCAAGCCGAACACTATCAGGATGAGTTTTATCCATCAATGCCAAATGACCCTTCCATTCCGGATGAAGTGACTTTTAAGTACATTTATAGTGGAATAGGAATTAAGGCTGGAGTAGGATATAAAATAGGAGCAGCTGAAGGAAAACACAGTTTAACGCTTACAGCAGGTGCCAGCGGATACCTCCCTTTTCTTTCTAAAATCAAAACAAAGATTGATGATAACGATTGGGTAAAAAGACACCGCTACGAGGAGGATGATTTTAAATATGGCATCCTATATGGTTTTTACCTAAAACCCACTTATCAATTTAGGTTTAAAGGAAATAGCCCATTGGCCATGAATATTTTCGGTGAAGCCAATTTACTCTGGAGAAACGAAGCCGATTATGGCAACCCATTATTTATGGCAGGTGGAGGTATTGGGGTGAGTTACATTCTTTAGTAACTGCCATTCCCGACTCCTTATTACCTATTCCCAACTCGCTTCTCATCACAAAAACCTATACCCACATATTCTCTTTAAAATCAGTATTTAGAAAGCTTCCACATTACTTACCTTTGCAGGCAAGAAAACCCGATTCATGGCTCATACAAAGCAAGAAATAGTAGACGCGCTGGCAACGGTGCAATCAACAGACAATAAGAGTAACCTGGTAGAAGCCGGGCATATAAAAAACGTTCAGATTTTTGGTGATGAAGTGGTGGTAGATGCTATCAGCCTTTCGCCTGCTTTACACATCAAAAAGAAACTTGAAGTTTCGATTTTGAAAGCTATCCACGAGGAAGTAAATCAAAAGCTGAAAATCAAAATAAACCTTGAAGTACCTGAAGTAGCCCAGAAAGAAGCGAACATGATTCGTGGGGCTGAGCTCAAGGGTGTAAAAAATATTATTGCCGTAGCCTCCGGAAAAGGTGGTGTTGGTAAATCTACCGTATCGGCCAATTTAGCGGTAAGCTTGGTAGAAAAAGGCTTTAAAGTAGGTTTGGTGGATGCTGATATTTATGGGCCATCACAGCCTGTAATGTTCGATGTTCCCAATGTAAAGCCAGGGTCTATCACCATTGATGGTGTAAACAAAATGGAGCCTGTAGAAAGCTACGGAGTAAAGTTACTTTCGATAGGTTTCTTTGCAGGAGCAGACCAGGCCGTAGTTTGGCGTGGACCAATGGCCAGCAAAGCTTTGAATCAACTGATTCGCGATGCCCACTGGGGTGAACTGGATTTTATGATTATCGACCTTCCTCCGGGTACTGGCGATATTCACCTGAGTACCGTGCAGGCAGTGCCGATTACCGGAGCTGTAATTGTGAGTACTCCTCAAGCTGTAGCTTTGGCTGATGCCCGCAAAGGTGTGGGGATGTTTAAAGTAGAAAACATCAATGTACCTGTTTTGGGTATGATTGAAAACATGGCGCACTTTACCCCAGCCGAGCTTCCTGATAACAAATATTACATTTTTGGAAAAGACGGTGTGAAGCACCTCAGCCAGGAATTAAATGTACCTTTCCTTGGTGAAATTCCTTTGGTGCAAAGCATCCGCGAAAGCGGTGATGTGGGGCGCCCAGCTGCACTTCAGCTAAACACCCCAGTAAGCCAGGCATTTGATGAAATCACCAAACGTATGGTGGAAGAATTGGTAAAAAGAAATGATACAATGCCTCCAACCGAGGTTACCAGAATTACAACGATGGCAGGATGTTCTGCCGCCAAAGAAAACGCATGATTATGATTGCAGATAAGGCACAAACGATAGATAAAATAAAAGTTGCTCTGGATGAAATCCGTCCTTTCCTAAAATCTGATGGAGGAGACATCAGTTTTATTGATCTTGAAGACGATGGCACAGTAAAAGTGGAGCTTCATGGCGCTTGCATCGGTTGCTCGGTAAACCAAATGACTTTGAAAAGCGGGGTGGAAATGACCATTAAAAAACATGCCCCGGAAGTTAGCCGAGTGTTAGAAATAGGAATGATCAAGGAAGCGTAAATATGTCGCACACAGAAGTTCTTCAAAAGGTCACCATTCATTTTGCTGGTGATTCAGGAGACGGAATTCAACTGGCTGGAAGCCAATTTACCAATACCACTGCCCTTCAAGGGAATGACCTCAGCACTTTTCCGGATTTTCCGGCTGAGATTCGTGCGCCAATAGGTACCGTGGCTGGTGTTTCTGGTTTTCAAATTCACTTTGGAAGTGTTGAAATTGACACTCCCGGAGCTGAGCCTGACGTGCTTGTAGCCATGAATGCCGCTGCTTTTAGTAAGAACTTCAAAAACCTAAAAAAGGGCGGAACCCTAATTGCCAACGAAAGCGGATTTGATAAGCGCAATTTGCGTTTGGCCAAGATGGACGAGAATGTAAATCCTCTTGATGGAATCAATTCCTCTGATTGTAAAGTTCTGCGCGTAGATGTAACCGCGCTAAACCGTGAAGCCGTAAAAGACCTGAGCCTTGGAAACAAGGAAAAAGATCAATCGCGAAACCTTTTTGTGCTAGGTTTGATTTACTGGCTCTACCACAGAAGTTTGGAGCCCACTCTTAATTTCTTAACAGATAAGTTTCAAAAGAAACCGGAGATACTCGAGGCAAATATTCGTGCCTTAAAAGCAGGTTATCATTATGGTGAAACCATAGAAGCTGCCACAAGATACACGATTGAAAAAGCACATCTTGAGCCTGGCGAATACAGAAATATAGTAGGAAACGAAGCTTTGGGATTAGGTTTAATCACAGCTGCAAAAAAGTCGGGACTGGACTTATATTTTGCA
>JAUHWX010000145.1 GCA_030427285.1 Bacteroidia bacterium | reverse complement strand
ACTCCTCCTTCTCAGTATTTTCGCTATCAAAAATAGAAAGCAAATACGCCAAATTTGCTACCGGAGCCCTAAGTTCATGAGAAATGAACGATGCCATATTTCCCAAATCCTTTCCATCACTCCTATTGTCTAAATCCTGAAGCTTTGGGTAGAACAGTACTAAAATCTCCTTTCCATCATTGATTTGTACAAATAATATTTCATATAAAAATGGCCCATTTTCAACATGTAAACTTTGACTAAAACAGGAAAAACCATTATTCAACAGATTCTTCCAAGCCTCATTTAAGTAGTGGTAATTCTGATCCCAAATATTTAGCTTCCATATAGTGGGCGAAACATATGGATCGGAAGAAAAATTGTCTAAATGTTTTTGAAAACTATGATTAAAAGCTAAGATATTTCCTGCCTTATCCAAGAGGCAAGTGGCTAAATGCTTGTTTTCGAAAAGCGCTGTTTGCAATGAATCAGGATTATTTAGTGTATCGTGCACATTAGAATTGTTAAGTTGAGTTTTTAGGTTCCTTGTTTCTAAAAATATAAAAAATACCCATTACATATTTTAAAATCAAGTTTTTAATGAAGTAACGATTCGTTATAAAAAGGTAAAACAGCAAGCCACTAGGCCACTAAAAGAAAGTATACAGGCACTGCTCCTATTTGCATTGTCTCAACTCTTTATATTGGCTACATTTGCACTCCATTAAAACTGATCATAATATGAGTGATACCCGCACACAATCCGATAAAAAACTGACTTTTGAAGAATTCAAACAAGGTGTAATTAATGACTATAAACTAGCCATTGAAAGCCGTGAAGCCAGTCTAATTGGACGTAGAGAGGTATTGACCGGTAAGGCTAAATTTGGAATTTTTGGTGATGGTAAAGAGGTTGCCCAAATTGCCTGGAGCAAAGTTTTTAAGAATGGTGATTTCCGTTCCGGCTACTACCGCGATCAAACTTTTATGATGGCCATAGGCCAGCTTACCACCCAGCAATTTTTTGCCAGCTTATATGCAGATACTAATCATGAAAATGAGCCAGCTTCTGCCGGAAGGCAAATGAACGGGCATTTTACCACACAGTCTTTGGATGAAAATGGTAATTGGAAAGACCTTACCGCTCAAAAAAATTCATCAGCCGATATTTCGCCAACAGCCGGGCAGATGCCTCGCTTGCTAGGTTTGGCCGAAGCTTCCAAAGTGTACCGCGAAAATAAAGGCCTGGAAGGTTTTTCTAATTTTTCGAAAAACGGAAATGAGATAGCCTGGGGAACCATCGGCAACGCCTCTACCTCTGAAGGCTTGTTTTTTGAAACTTTCAATGCCGCAGGTGTATTACAAGTACCTATGGTAATTTCTGTATGGGATGATGATTATGGTATTTCGGTTCACGCCAAGTACCAAACCACTAAAGAGAATATCTCTGAAATATTAAAAGGTTTCCAAAAAGGAGAAGATACTAATGGTTTTGAAATCCTGAATGTAAAAGGATGGGATTACCCAAGTTTGGTGGAAACCTATGAAAAAGCAGAAAAAATAGCCCGCGAGCAGCACGTTCCTGTATTGATTCATGTTAATGAAATCACTCAGCCGCAAGGTCATTCTACATCTGGTTCGCATGAGCGCTACAAAAATGAGCAGCGCCTTAAGTGGGAACAAGAATTTGACTGCATCAAAAAGATGCGCGAGTGGATGATAATGAGCGCTGTGGCTACTGAAGAAGAATTGGAAGACATTGAAAAAGCTGCTAAAAAAGTAGCCCGTGAAGCTAAAGCCGCTGCATGGAAAAACTTTATCACTCCTATTAAAGAAGAAGTAAATACAGTTGCTGAAATGATTGAAGCAGCTGCCGCAAAATCTTCTAAGGATGAGCAGCTTTCTACAATTGCTACCAACCTAAAAAGCACCATGGATCCTTTGCGAAAGGATGCTGTTTCTGCAGCCCGCAGGGCGGTATGGGCACTTCGCAATGATGGTGATGCCAGTGCAGAATTAAAGAATTGGCTGGAAGCCGAAAACATAAAAAACAAAGATCGCTACAGCGATTATCTTTATAGTCAATCTGATTTGAGTCCACTTCGCATCGAAGAGGTTGCTCCTATTTATAGCGATGAGTCTAAAGAAGTTGATGCTCGAATTATCCTAAAAGAAAACTTTGACCGCCTGCTTAGTGAAAAACCGGAAGTATTAATATTTGGTGAAGACAGTGGAAAAATCGGTGACGTAAACCAAGGTTTGGAAGGTCTTCAGGATAAGCATGGCGAAGGCCGTGTGTTTGACACGGGTATTCGTGAGGCTACCATTATGGGTCAAGGTATTGGTATGGCGATGCGTGGTTTGCGCCCCATTGCCGAAATCCAATATTTGGATTACTTGCTATATGCACTACAAATAATTAGTGATGATTTGGCAACCGTACACTACAGAACCAAAGGCCGTCAAAAGGCACCGGTAATAATCCGTACGCGTGGCCACCGCTTAGAAGGTATCTGGCACAGCGGTTCTCCAATGGGATCTATTATTAATACCGTTCGCGGAGTTCATGTTTTAGTACCAAGAAACATGACCAAAGCTGCTGGATTTTATAATACCATGCTGGAAAGTGATGATCCTGCACTTATCGTGGAATGCCTAAACGGTTACCGACTAAAGGAACGCACTCCTGATAACCTTAGCGAAATAAGGACCCCACTTGGTGTGGTTGAAACCATCCGCGAAGGAAGTGACCTAACACTTGTCACTTATGGTAGTAGCTGCCGCATCGCCATGGATGCTGCTAATCTTCTAGAAGAAATGGGAATAGACATGCAGGTAATTGATGTTCAGTCTCTACTTCCATTTGATAGAAACCATGACATTGTAAAAAGCCTGGCAAACACCAATCGCTTGGTGGTGATGGATGAAGATGTGCCTGGTGGTGCAAGTGCATTCATTATGCAGCAAGTGCTAGAAGAGCAAGGTGGTTACAAGCATTTAGATAGCAAGCCGCTTAGCATTACTGCAAAAGCTCACCGCCCTGCTTATGGTACCGATGGAGATTATTTCTCTAAGCCATCAGCAGACGATATTGTAGAACAAGTATATGCCATGATGCACGAAGCTGACCCTGCTCGCTTCCCAGCTATTTGATTTAAATTTTAAAATAATAATACCCCCGAACCCCGAATTGCTATCGGGGTTTTTACTCTCCCCCTTTGGGGGATTTGGGGGGCCAAAAATATTTCCCTTGGAAAACAGACAACCCCGGTTGCACAAAAACCTCATTGAGGCTGTAATAGATTCACTTGAAACCATCTTTGGTAAAGGTTTTTATGCCGACAAAGTGATTGAACGCACACTTAAATCCAACCCAAAATGGGGCTCTCGCGACAGAGCTTTTATCGCGGAAAGCACCTATGAAATTGTGCGCTGGTGGAGGTACCTGTGGGAACTTTATGGTAAGTCGCCTTCGCTAAAGCGAAATGAACTGACCCGAATTTTTGGTCTTTGGTGGCGCCTTAATGGTCAGGAGTTACCAGAGTGGCATGGCTTTGAAGCGGTTCAGGATATTGACATTAAAAGTGCAAAACGCTCACTTCCCAATGATGTAGGCGTGCAGCAGTCCTTCCCTATTTGGTTTGATGAATTAGCTAGTGAAGATTTGGGTAAAGACTGGCCCATCATAGCGCAAAATCTCAACCTTCCTGCAGAATTGATAATAAGGGCAAATACCCTAAAAACCACTCGCCAGGAATTGAAAACCATTTTTAAGAAAGAAGGTGTGGAAACCCACAATTTCTCAGAAAATGAGGTCGGACTAATTTTCAAGCAGCGCCAAAATATTTTCAGTAACGCGAGTTTCAAAAGTGGCCTCTTTGAAGTTCAGGATGGTGGTTCACAACTTATCGCCCCTTTCCTTAGGCCAGAGCCTGGAATGAAGGTAATTGATGCTTGTGCCGGTGCTGGGGGTAAAACGCTTCATCTTGCTGCACTTATGCAAAACAAAGGTTCGCTCATTGCTATGGATGTGGAAGAGCGAAAACTTGTAGAACTAAAAAGACGCGCCAAGAGAAATGGTGCTCACAATATTGAAATCAAGCACATTGAGGGTTCAAAAACCATCAAGCGATTGAAAGACAAAGCTGATCGTCTTTTACTTGATGTTCCATGTTCTGGTACGGGTGTTATAAAGCGTAACCCTGATACCAAGTGGAAAATCAAACCTGAAGATTTGGAAAAAGTAAAAGGGATTCAGCAAGATATCCTAAACGATTACTCCACCATGCTAAAGTCAGGTGGAATGATGGTTTACGCTACTTGTTCCATTCTACACAGCGAAAACGAAGATCAAGTAAAAGCATTTTTGGCTAAGCGCGATGATTTCAAATTGATTGAAGAAAAGCGCGTGAACCCATCCAAAGTATCGGATGGTTTTTACATGGCTCTACTTCAAAAAGCATAAAACAATTTCATGAAAACCACCGAAAGCGATTCTCTATACAATCATCTTGAAAAGATGAGCACGCAAGATCTTTTGACCAACATTAATAATGAAGATCAAAAGGTGGCACTGGCTGTGCAAAAGTGTATTCCTGAAATAGAGAAACTGGTGGATGTGGTGGTTGAAAAAATGAAAGTTGGTGGTCGCCTTTTCTATATTGGTGCCGGCACCAGCGGACGTTTGGGCATATTAGATGCCTCGGAGCTCCCTCCTACTTTTGGCGCTGATCCCAATATGGTGGTTGGCCTTATTGCCGGTGGCGACACTGCCATTCGCAAAGCTGTTGAGTTTGCCGAAGACGATACCCAAGGTGCTTTGCGCGATTTGGGAGAATTTGACATCAACACAAACGATGTGGTTTTGGGCATTGCTGCTTCTGGAACCACGCCTTATGTAATTGGCGGATTAAAAGAATGCCGCGAACGTGGAATCGCCACAGCTTGCATAACCTGCAATGCTGACGCTCCTGTTATCGCTGAAGCAGATTTTCCTATAGTAGCTGTGGTAGGTCCTGAATTTGTAACTGGAAGTACTCGCATGAAAGCCGGCACTGCTCAAAAGCTTATCCTGAACATGATTTCTACCACCACCATGATAAAGCTTGGCCGAGTAAAGGGCAACAAAATGGTGGATATGCAGCTGAGTAACAAAAAGCTTGTAGATCGTGGCACCCGCATGATTATGAGTGAAACTGGTACTGATGCTGAAACTGCTGAAAGACTTTTGAAAGAACATGGGAGTGTGAGGAAGGCGGTTGAGGCGTTCCTTGCATAGGCTTACTAGTTCTACCCTTGGTTATGACCAACGAGCCCTGATTTGCAACCAGGCTTGCCCGATGATTGAAGTTAATCTTAGAACCATTAGTATTATAAAAAATTAGTCAGGATGGTACTTGTAAACTAGTCATATACATAAGACTTGAATATCAATTGAGGATGAGAAAGAACTTGTTTCGAAACTATTGTAAATACATTCAATTTCGCTACAGCAGCCTAAACACCACAATCCTATTTTTGCACACTTTTCGCCTGAGATACTTTTTTAAATAAATATGATTTCAAATGTCTACATTATTCTTGGTTGAAAGAAAATTGATGGTCTCAACAAATTGGCTACCTTTATAATTCTTTTGTACAAAAAGTAGTAAAACTATGAAACCTCTCAACTTCTCAATTTTCCTCTTATTCATTTTCCTTTTATCCAATTCATCAAGTCATTCACAGACCATGAACTGGACTTATAGTCTAGGAGACCTAAAAAAAGACAAAGCTTACGACATTGTAAAAGATCTAAATGGAGATATCTATGTGACTGGCACTATTACAGATTCTGTCAACCTTAACCCCACCGGAACTGCGCATTACATAAATTCCATAAACCCCAATTCCGAATCTAGTTTTTTAGCTAAGTATGATAAAAACTTTACACTCATTTGGGCCTTCACTATTGGTAGTGGAGGATTTGGAACAACATTGCTCCTTGATGATTCCGCCAATGTATATGTTGCAGGGCGAGGGTATGGAAGTATTGATTTTGATCCTTCTAGTGGATCTCATCTTTTTGACTGCTCGCCTTCAAACGCTTTTATTGCCAAGTATGATAAGAATGGGAATTTTAAAGCTGTAAACTCCATTCCATCTGTGGACGATTTTTCGGAAAGGTCTTGGAATTCTGAAACAAAAATATTTATTGACAGCCAACGAAATTTATTTACCTATTCTGAGGATACGTTGACAAAGCTCGACCCCAGCTTACAATTAGTATGGAAGAACAAAATATCAGGACAACCCGAATTTTTTAATGACTCATATTTCTATGCAATACGAGAGTTTAAGACTCCATTTTATCTTGAACCTAGCCCTGGTGGAATTGGCCCCTCCCTTGTTTTAGATAAATACGATAAGGTTTCTGGAAACCGACTAAGCAGTCAGGAAATCGCACATGTTACAACCCAAATACCACAAACCTGGACTTCTATATGTGGGGGCTTTATAAAGAAAACCAAAAGTGGAAAATTAATAGTTTCTGGTAATTTTTGGGGAGATATGAATTGCTATGGTTCAAAAGATTCTATAGAAATTTCTAACGCATACTTAGGACACGGCCCAGGAGGTCAGCGCTTTCCCGTAACAAGGGAATTTATAGCTCAATTTGATGACGCTGGTAATGTTGAATGGGCCAAAGCCTTTGGCCAAGATAGCCCAAGACCTTATATGATAGAAACAGATGACAATGGGTTTATTTACACGATTGGCTTAAATGATCCCTTTACCAAAATAAATTTCTCTCCAGACACTTCTGCTGTTTTCAGTGAGGTTGGTGGTTACATTAGCAAATACGACAGTAACTTTTCATTTATAGCAGCCTCCACTTTTAGAGCCAGTTATGAAGATTTTATTTCAGGATTTAAAATGTATGAAGACACAGCTGTAATATGCGGAACTTTTGACAATACACTGAACTTTCAAATATCGGGATCTCACTTTTCATTATCTGCTGCGGGTTCTTCTGACTTTTTTGTTTCAAAGTACCCATCCTTCAACCTCACATCGTATGGTGTAAATATTCCCGAGACAGATCCTATTTCCACCAATACAGTGCAGGTCTACCCAAACCCAACTACCGGAATTTTCAACTTAAAACTTGATTCAAAAGTGGAGAATACAAGAATCCGTGTGTATGACAGCTATGGCCAAGCAATATTGACTGCAAACATAGATAGTGAGATTGTAGAGATAGACATATCCGAATGCCCCAATTCCCTCTACACATTGATTGTAACAAACAAAAAGTCTAGCACCACAATTAAGGTTCTAAAAATGGATTAACCACTTCTTTAGCAAACGAGTCCATAAGTGCAGTTTATGTAAACTGAGTATCTCTTCCAACTAATATATTCGTTAATATTTCTGTTGGATAAGGCAACCCTATTTGAGTATGACTATTTTTTTCACCTACTAAAACAAGGATTCTTTCTCTCTAACTTAAGCTTAAAGGGATCGTAATAACACAGATAAGTTTTGCAAGAAAAAACATACCACTCCATAACACATGAAAGAGAAGACTCCAGAAAGTGAATCAAAAGCAATTCACTCACCTCACCCCCTTCTCCTTCATCCAACTCTTCAAATCCTCAAAACACTCAGGGCTTACACCATGCCCCATTGCGTATTCGCGGTATTGATGTGAAATGCTGAGTTGGTCCAAAACCTTCATGGCATTTCTGGCCCAACCTACTGGGAGCACTTCATCAGCTGTGCCATGGCTGGCAAATATGTCAAGGTGCTTCAGGCTTTCAGGATTGTACTTTTCAGGAACAATATCCGGCATAATGTATCCACTCAAAGCAATCACTTTTTGAAACTTCTCCGGGTAGCTCAAGCTCAACCCGTAACTCAAAATACTTCCCTGGCTAAAGCCGAGTAGATTTACATTTTCAGGGTCTGTGCCGTAAGCCTCATGAACTTCATCGATAAACTTAAGAATACGCTCCATGCTTTTTTTGGCCTGAGGAACATTGTTCATCTTTTCACCAAGATTGCTAAAGTCGATTTCGTACCATGCATATCCGCCCCAAGGCAAATCGATAGGCGCTCGGGCACTTACCACAAAACACTTTTCGTTGAGCATGGGTGCCATGCCAAACAAATCTTGCTCATGGCTACCAAAGCCGTGAAGCATCAATAAAAGTGGTGGTTTATCGGTTTTCTGTTGCGGTGGTAATACTTCGTGAACTAAACTTAGCGATGCACTCATTTATCTAATCTTGTCTTTAAAATAGCTCCCTACGTGGGTGATTTTGTTCGCCTTTCCATACTCTAGGTAT
>JAUHWX010000341.1 GCA_030427285.1 Bacteroidia bacterium | reverse complement strand
GTAATTACCACGAAGGTGTTGTTAAACTCATTCCTGATTTCAAAAAATAGACGGTGCAATTCTTCCGCATTTTTGGAGTCCAGATTTCCTGTGGGCTCATCGGCCAATATTACCGAAGGATTATTGATAAGCGCACGGGCCACGGCCACACGCTGCTGTTCACCACCACTCATGGCTGAGGGTTTGTGTGTCATTCTATCTTTCAATCCCAAAAAGTCAAGCAGTTCTTTGGCGCGTTTTTCTACTTCAGGTTTTGACCGTTTACCAATAAAGCCCGGTATGCACACATTTTCTAAAGCTGTAAACTCGGGCAGGAGGTGATGAAACTGAAACACAAAACCAATGTGGTCATTTCTAAACTTGGAGAGTTTTTTTTGCGAAAGCTTAAAAACATCTTCACCATTTATGTGGAGCAATCCGCTATCAGGGTTTTCTAAAGTGCCTAAAATTTGGAGCAAGGTGGTTTTTCCGGCACCGGAATCACCCATGATGGAAACAATTTCCCCCTGGTTAATTTCCAGATTTACACCTTTCAAAACTTTTAGTGAGCCGTAGGATTTTTCAATTTGTTGTGCCTGTATCATCGCTTGTGGTAAAGAATTCAAACCTATCAATATTATTGTAGAAATACATTATTGATAAAAAATTTAGGGCAAAGAAACGCATTGAAACCCGCGAAGTGTATAGTAATGAGAATAGAGGGTGATAAAAGCGGCTTAAAATTTTCTCCAAATGAATGATACCGCTATTTTTGCGCCACTTCTTATAAAAAATAAAAACACGATATATGAATCTACACGAATATCAAGGTAAAGAAATCCTTGCCTCATACGGAGTGACTGTACAGCGCGGTATTGTTGCATCTACACCTGATGAAGCCGTAGCAGCTGCAAAGAAATTGAGCGAGGAAACTGGCACCGGATGGTGGGTTTTGAAAGCACAAATTCATGCTGGTGGTCGCGGAAAAGGTGGCGGTGTGAAGCTTGCAAAATCTCTTGATGACGTAAAAAATATTGCTTCGGACATTATCGGGATGCAATTGGTTACTCCTCAAACTTCTGCTGAAGGTAAAAAGGTACACCAGGTTTTGGTTGCTGAAGATGTATACTATCCCGGTGATAGCGAAACTTCTGAAATCTACATGTCTGTATTGCTAAACCGTAATACAGGCCGTAATATGATTATGTATTCTACCGAAGGTGGAATGGATATCGAAGAAGTGGCGGATAAAACTCCACACTTGATTTTTACTGAAGAGATTGATCCTAAAGTTGGTCTTCAAGGATTTCAGGCTCGCAAGATTGCCTTTAACCTTGGCCTTAGCGGAAAAGCATTTAAAGAAATGACCAAATTCGTTATGTCTCTTTACAAGGCTTATGATGGTATTGATGCTTCTTTGTTTGAAATCAACCCGGTACTTAAAACTTCTGACGACAAGATTCTTGCTGTAGATGCTAAAGTAACCTTGGATGACAATGGTCTTTTCCGTCACAAAGATTACGCAGAAATGCGCGACAAGCGTGAAGAAGATCCTATCGATGTGGAAGCTGGTGAAGCTGGACTAAACTTCGTAAACCTTGATGGTAACGTAGGATGTATGGTAAACGGTGC
>JAUHWX010000144.1 GCA_030427285.1 Bacteroidia bacterium | reverse complement strand
CGGGTTATGCTTTTGCAGAAAACCATGCCGCAGGATTAGGATTTGGTGTTGCTAACACCAAAAATGTGAACGAATCATTGAGCCAGCCCGGGTCGGTGCTTGTTACAAACACAAATAAAACGAATAGTTTTTTTGTTGCTCCATTCTACCGCTACTATTACTTCTGCGCTCCCCAATTGGCCATCATCGGGCAGGTTCATGTGCCGTTGGTATTTAGTGGAGGTGAGCAAGTCACTGATTTTAGTGACAATACGCCATCCGTACGCAATGAAAGTCCTGAAAGTTTTGGTATAGGTGCATGGGTAACGCCTTCCTTTGCTTGGTTTCCTAAAAGCACATGGTCACTTGAGGCTAGTATTGGCCAGGTTGGTTTTTATAATGAATCCTACAAGGATAATAACGACAATACACATAGCGATTCAGACTTTACGGCAAAGCTTTGGCTATTTCAACCTACACTAGCCTTCACGTATTATTTTAGAAACAATGATTAACACCTAATTAACTTAGCTACCTACTAGATAATATTTTAACTTAAAAAGTGGTGTGCACTGAAAAAGTACACACCACTTTTTTTGATTTTTTTCTGTAAAGTTGTGCGTCTAGATATTCCTGGCACCCGTTTTGAATCAGGTAAGTTCAAAAATTTATAAAAAAGAAACACCCTGTTTTTACCGTGAAAAAGTTTTATCATTGGTTCAAACATGTAAGGGTTTTACTATATTTAGAAACAATACTGTAAATCATGGAGATACCTCACTTTTTATTAGCCGACAATACCGACATGCCCGATGATATCTTTATCGTGCACACTGAGTACCCCCGTTTTATATGGAATGTAAACCATGATGAACTCGAGTGGATAGATGATCTGGAAGGTGAAGAAGAAGATCTGGTAAATGATATCGCTTACCTTTTGGAGTGTGCTGAGTCATTTTACGAACGTGAAATGAAACGCCACGAAGCCGAATTAATCTAATACTTTCGCGGGATATTATATCATCCTGCTTTGACCACAAAAGAACATATTAGCAAAAATTTCCATTTGGCCTGGCCGGTAATGTTGGGTCAGTTGGGACACGTAATGGTAGGCTTAGCCGATAGCATTATGATTGGCCAAATTGGCACTATTCCACTGGCGGCCGCAGCTTTTGCTAATTCCATATTTGTAATTCCCATGGTGTTTGGGATGGGGATGGCCTTTGGGCTCACCACACCAATTGCCAATGCTGATGGTGAAGGGCGAGCCGATAAAGCCGGAAGTTACCTAAGGCATGGCTTGGCGCTAAATATGTTTGTGGCGCTACTTATATTCTTGATTCTTCTCGGCTTTTCACAAATCACTCATCTATTGGGCCAAGAACCTGAAGTGGTAGAACTTTCGGGGTCATACCTTATGATTATTACGTCCAGCATATTTCCCTTTATGCTGTTTCTCACTTTTAAGCAATTTGCTGAGGGGCTTTCGTTTACCCGGTTTGCCATGGTAGCCTCCATACTGGCAAACCTCCTCAATGTTCTATTTAATTACATACTGATTTATGGCCATTGGGGCTTCCCTGCCTTAGGACTTGATGGCGCTGGAATCGCTACCCTTACCTCCAGAATAATAATGGCTACAATGATGTACTTATACGTCTTTAAGGGAAAACAATTTAAAGCCTATTTGCAGCATTATAAACACATAGAGTGGAAGCGCAAGCAGTTTAGAAAAATTACTCAAGTTGGGGTTCCTTCGGGATTGCAATACATTTTTGAAGTTTCCGCATTTGCCATTGCAGCCGTAATTGTTGGTCAAATTAGTGCCGAAGCTTTGGCTGCTCACCAAATTGCCATAAGCTTAGCCTCACTAAGTTATATGATGGCTACAGGCCTTGGTGCTGCTGCGGCTGTGAGAGTAGGCAACCAATTAGGAAAACGAGATTATTCCACTCTGCGCGCTGCAGCACGTACCACCTTTGCGATGACACTCGTTTTTATGGCGGCATGTGGCCTTCTATTTTTCTTTGGCAGAAATATGTTCCCTCTCTTCTACACAGATGATCTTTATGTAGCCGGTATTGCCTCTCAATTACTTATTATAGCCGTGGTCTTTCAGCTATCCGATGGAGTTCAGGTGGTGGCGCTTGGCGCTTTGCGCGGAATGAGTGACACTAAAATACCTACTTTCATTTCCTTCTTTTCGTATTGGGGAATGGGACTTTTACCAGCCTACTTTATGGGAATAACATTGGATATGGGACCACAAGGCGTATGGTACGGATTGGCACTTGGCCTCACCGTTGCTTCAGTGCTACTCTATTGGCGCTTTGAACATAAAGTAAAACAATTGATACATGAATAAAACTCAACTTACAGCAGGCTTTATTGCCTTACTCATCACCTGCCTTTTGGCACCTTTCTTCTTTTACATAGGCCCTATACCTATGACATTGCAAACACTTGTTCTCTTTAGCATGGCAGCCGTGCTCGGCAAAAGAATGGGTTTTTTGATCGCCTCCATTTATCTGGTTTTGGGTGCGATCGGGCTACCTGTATTTGCAGCTTGGCAAAGTGGCTATGAAAACTTGTTAGGACGCACCGCAGGTTTTCTTTGGGCTTTTCCTTTTGTATGCTACTATATAGGCTGGCAAGTAGAAAAAGGAGAGAAAACCTATATCCACACTATGATTTACTTTTTCAGGGCCCACCTCGTTTTATTAATTCCTGGGGCCATTGTAGCTTACGGCAATTATGGTGGTGAGCTTGTAGACGGGATAATCAGGCTTTTGCCAGGCTTACTTATAAAATCTGGTGTTGGAGGACTTTTGAGCTTTTGGCTCATAAAAAAGCTCCCATCCAAATGGACGGGAGCTAATTCTATTCAGCAGTAAACTACTGTTTTACTTCACCAAGAAAACACCTTTCATAGCAGTGTGACCCGGGTAGGTACAAATATATTGATAAGTGCCTGGGTCAGTTGGAGCGGTAAATTCTACCACTACAGTTTCGCCTGGATTAGCCATACTTGTAGCCGCTAAAATATTGCTGTTTTCCGGAATGTACTCTTTATCAGGACCAGCCTCAAGAGCTTGAGTAGCCACTTCTTCTTGCGAACCAGCTTTGATAAGTACAAAGTTGTGAATCATGGCCGCACTTTCAGCTGTGTTCACCAATGTTACTTTCACCTTGGCTCCTGCAGGCACTTCCAGTCGCTTAGGCTCAAAAGCCATATCAGTCATCAGTTCTCCGGTAGTTTTCACTTCCAAAGACACTTCTTTGGCCTCCATCGTCTCCGTTTTTACCGGAGTCGTTTCTTCCATTTTAGTCTCTGTTTGGTC
Source organism: Bacteroidia bacterium (assembly GCA_030427285.1). Classification (GTDB taxonomy): domain Bacteria; phylum Bacteroidota; class Bacteroidia; order Flavobacteriales; family Schleiferiaceae; genus Owenweeksia. The sequence continues at coordinate 5,072 of JAUHWX010000144.1, read as the reverse complement.
GGTAGACTTTTCTTGGGTTTTATCGGCATCACCTTCACCACCTCCACAAGAAGCCATAAACGCTGTGATTGCCAACATTGAAATTATTCTTTTCATTTGTTTGAATTTTGATTTAATAGATTCGTACTCTTGAACACCCCACATCAGGTAAGGTTCAAGCAAACTTATGAATGTTTTATTTACAAGCCGATCTACATTATTCACCCAGCCGGGTGGCGATACTTTACAAGTGGAACAAACAGCGCAGCACCTCAGAGAGTTGGGGTATAATGTGCATATAAAGCTTTGCGGTGAGACTATTTGCATCAATGATTATCAGCTAGTTCATTTTTTCAACATCATCCGCCCCGCTGATCTTAGACTTAAGATTCCAAATCACATCCCACTCGTGGTAAGTTCCATTTATCACGATTATTCAGAGTATGATAAACTGCATCGAGGTACTGCTAGCAAACTCCTGTATCGCTTGTTTGGAAAATTCGGGATGGAATATATAAAGGTAAACCTGCGCTGGCTGAACGGTAGCGATAAATTTCCTGGTTTGAAATTTCTCCTTTCGGGTAACCGAAAAAGCATAAAAGCATTGCTCAAGCATTCACAATATATGTTTACCACTTCTCATCAAGAAGCTGAGTTGATAAAGAGAGAGATTGGTTTTGTCCCTCCATATAAAAAAGTAAAACTTGGTAGTGAACACATTTCCGTTTCTCCTTCAAACTCTCGTGAAGGGGTGCTTTGTGCAGCGCGTATTGAAGGTTTTAAGAATCAACTCAACCTCATCAAGGCATTAAAAGACACCAACATTCCATTAACCATTACAGGAGCTGCAGCGGTAAATCACTCTGAATATTATGATGCTTGTCAGCAAGAAGCAAGTGCAAATGTTTCCTTTTTGGGAAGAGTGTCAAATGAAGAATTGGAAAAGCAGTTTGGAAAAGCAAAGGTTCACGCACTCATAAGCTATTATGAAACCACAGGGCTTTCCACTTTAGAAGCTTTAAAAGCCGGCTGTAATGTGGTGATTACAAACAGAGGTGCACAAAAAGAAATATTTGGTAACCATGCGCATTACTGCGAACCCAATGACATTGCTTCCATAAAGGAGGCTGTGGAGACGGCTCTGGCGGATGAAAGCAATCATCAAAAATGGGTAGAAGAAAACTTTAGCTGGAAGAAAGCCGCAGAGGAAATTTCTGATATTTACCAATCTCTAATGAAGGACTCTACAACATGAAAATTGGGATAATTGGTACCCGAGGAATTCCGAATTACTATGGTGGTTTTGAAGAATGTGCCCAGCAAATTGCCACGCGCATGGCTTCTCGCGGACATCAGGTCATTGTGTATAATTCGCATAGCCATCCCTATCAGCAGAAAGATTTTGAAGGTGTTGAAATCATTCACAAATATGACCCTGAGCACAGAGTAGGTACAGCTGGTCAATTTATTTATGACTTGAATTGCATACTTGATGCCCGATGGAGAAACTTTGACGCCATACTTATGCTGGGCTATACTTCAAGCAGTATTTGGCAACGTTTGATTCCTCATAAATCGGCTATCATTACTAACATGGATGGCTTGGAGTGGAAGCGCAGCAAGTATTCACCACGTGTGCAGCGATTTTTGAAAAGAGCCGAAAAATGGGCCGCCAATGGTAGTCATGTTTTAATAGCTGACTCCGTAGAAATTCAAAATTACCTCAATAAGAAATATAAAAATCAGGTAATCTTCATTCCATACGGAGCTGAAAAATTCAAAAGTGCCAACCCAAACATTCTTGAAAAATATGGTGTAGAGCCCGGAGAATATAACTTGGTTATTGCTCGGCTGGAGCCAGAAAATAATCTGGAAACTATTTTGGGAGGCATTCAAAAAAGCAAATCCCCAAAAGTAACCTTGGTGGTAGGAAATCACGAAACCAGCTATGGCGAGTACCTTAAATCAACCTTTAAAGACAGCCGAATTCGCTTTATAAAAGCTACTTACAAAAAGGAGAATATTTACAACCTCCGGTATTTTTCCCACATTTTCTTCCATGGCCATTCTGTGGGGGGAACAAATCCATCATTACTTGAGGCTATGGGTTGTAGCTCCATGATTTGTGCTCATGACAATCCTTTTAACCGAGAGGTGCTGGGCGATGACGCCACCTATTTTATAGATGTGAATGATGTGGCCAATGCTGCCGATTTGATGGAAAGAAACGACATCCAAATTCAAAAGATCAAAAACAATATTGGGAAGCTAAACAACCGCTACAACTGGGATTTGGTGAGCGAACAATATGAGTTGGTTTTTCAGCAGGCTGCTATTTAAAACTATTCGGAACTACCTTTCAAAGTGCTGAAAATAGTAAGCCCAATTATCTTCACATCTAATAGCACAGACCAATTTTCAATGTAGTACACATCTGTTTTTACACGAGCTTCCATCTCTTCCGTAGTTCGAGTTTCCCCTCTGTATCCACTTACCTGCGCCAATCCGGTAATTCCTGGTTTAGCAAAATGGCGCACCATGTATTTATCAATTAGTGCTGTATATTTTTCGGTGTGTGCCAGCATGTGCGGCCTTGGCCCTACAACCGACATTTCTCCTTTCAACACATTGAAGAACTGGGGCAACTCGTCAAGATTATGCTTGCGCATAAACCGTCCAAAAGCCGTCACTCGTGCATCGCCAGCTGTAGCTTGAAGCGAATCCGCAGCTTCATTTACCACCATGCTCCTAAACTTATAAATAGTAAAAGCACCATCCTTGAGCCCTGTTCGTTTTTGCTTAAAAAATACCGGCCCTTTTCCCGAAAGCTTTACACCTATAATCAGGATTGGAAACAACCAAGGAAAGATTGTGAGTATTACAAATAGAGAAAAAGTAATGTCCCCAAAACGCTTTAGCAGCCTGCTATGCAAATACTCTAGCGGTTCTTTACGCTGTACTAAAATCGGCACATCGTGGTAAAAATCTATTTCTACCCCGGTTGCATGTTCTACTCCCAGATCAGGCACAATGCGGAAACGAATCAAATTTTCATCAGCAAAGTGAAGCCACTTTAAAAGCCTTGGATCTCCCGATGGATAGGCACAAAATATTTCGTCTACTTCATTCTTTTTCAAAAAAGCCAATACATCTTCTTCCCTACCCTTAGTGGGAATGCCTTCAATGGGAGAATCCGAAAAATAACCGCTTATGGCCAAACCATACTCTGGGTGCGACTCTACAGCTTTGTAAAACCGTAACAAACCAGCCCCTGAGCCCAAAAGTATAACCGGCCTAAAGTGTGATCCCCTTTTGCGATAAGCACGTAAAAAGCGTAGAAAATAAAAACGCCAGGGAAGCACACTCACAAAAAAAGCAATGTAGAAATAGGTGAGGAATAATCGCGAGTACTCGTCCTTTTTGAGACTCACCAATAAAAGCAGAAGTATAAACAGATGAATGAAAAAAACATTCAGCACCTTGGAAGTAGCCTTTCGCGGCTCCATGGTTCGATGCATATCGTAGGTGCGAAATAAGAAAGCAAGAAGCACCCATGAAAAATTGAAGAACACCGCCAGCTGCACGTAATAGTCGTAATACTCGGTATTTTGAAGCTTAAGCTCATCAAAACGCAAAGCCACCGCAAAAAGGTAGCAACCATTCAGCAGAAGCAAATCGCCAAGTATAATTATGAACTGAAAAAAACGTGCGTAGCGCGACTGCATTATTCGAGATTTAGGCCAAATGTACGGTTGACCAAGCGTTTCTGGAAATCATCCCAAACATTCGTATGGCTTTCAACATATTTATCAATCACCACCTTTCCTGATTCTGTAGAATAGTTTGCCTTTAAATTCTGCCTGGCATTCCGGCTCAAGGTTCGGTTTAGACTAAAAAGTGCATCAAAATAATTGGTCGCAACCTCTTCATTAAAATACTGTAAAGCCCCCAAAGCTTGCATGGCGTTTATGCGAGTCAGAAATTCATGACCAGAAGAAGTGTAATTAATCAAACCTTGCAATGCTTCTTTATCTTGAAAAATTGCCGTGCGATAAAGCAGAACCACTACCGCTATTTTGTTATCCGGTACACCGGGATTTTCCACCCAAAACTCATCGTTTAGCCAAGCATTTTCTTTTGGGTCAGTTCCTGCAATACTTGCATTTATTGCGCTTTCGCGTAATTCATAAGAATCACCTTTTCGCAATTCAGCCACAGCTTTCATTAATTTCCCTTCTGGATTTTTTACCAGCTTAATAGCTTCTTTTTGTAGTTGTACATCTTTGCTTTGTAGAGCCAGTAAAAGCAGTTCATCTGATTTTGGGTGATTGGCTTCTACCAATTGTTTAAGGGCTTCGGCTCGTATTGAGAAGTATTCTTTGTCATTCTCAATTACCGCTACATGCCATTTTTCTTTTTCCTTCAACGGAAGTGCTTCGGCACCCTTAATAGCAAAGTAGCGGTCTAGCAAATTTTCGCTGTAAGAGTATTGATTCTTTAAATAATGAATTGGTGTATTCTCCTCAATTTCAATCAACCAGCGCATATTGGGGTTATAAGTCCAATAACTTAATACCTCTCCTTCGGAACTAAGTGGAACTATTAAACTTGCATTTCCATTACTATCTACATCTACCAGATCCACAATTTTAATCATATCAGCTCCCTCTCCGTAATACTTGTATATGGGTAAAAAGTCTATCTCCAAGGGTAAAGTGCTGACTGATATTTCTATTCCATCCATTTTTTCTTGGATGGAAATATCATAATTGATTTCGCCAGCTTTATGAATCCATTGATTAAAAAAAATAGACTCATCCTCCTTAGTAAAATGCTCAACGGCATGAACCAACGAATCCGTGGTCACCAGCCCAAAAGCATTTTGCTCCAAATAGTATTTTATCACCTCATCAAACTTTTCTTTGCCTAAACTTTCGCTCAGCATATAAAGCACCCAAGCCCCCTTTTGGTAAAACCGAGCAGAACCCGCCTTTCCATTTCCCAAAGGCACAGTGTCAATTTTTGAAGCTTCAAAAACCATTTGAGCCGCTTTGTATCGCTCCCAATCAAAAAAGTCTTGACCGTACAAGTGT
>JAUHWX010000340.1 GCA_030427285.1 Bacteroidia bacterium | reverse complement strand
CTATCGGTAGCAAAAGCTGGTTTTTGCTTAAGCAAAGCAAGATTGTCATACCACAAACTTGGGCTTACAATAAAGTAATGGCTGAACATCTCAGGTTTTTTATACAAAACCTCTGTTGCTAAAAGCCCGCCTAAGGATTGACCAATCAACATATCGTTTCCATTTACGGCATAATTGGTTTCTATGTACGGCTTTAGCTCCATCTCCATAAACTGGATAAAAGCTGCCGAACCTCCCGTAGTTGGGTACTTTTTCTTGTACTCCGCATCACGCGAAGGATAGGTGAAGTCTCTTTTTCGGTCTACATTCTCTATACCCACCAAAATACTTTTGGGCATAAACTTCAACCATGGGTAGTTGCAAAACTGAAGCAACCCGGCCACATGCAAAAAGTCTTCATGGGCCGATCCATCCAAAAGGCAAATAACAGGGTAGGTACTGTCAGCGCTGTAGCCTTCCGGCAAATAGACATTTAGCACACGACTTTCATGCAGCACCTCCGATTGAATTATTCGAATATCACCAATAGTATATTTCTTTTCTGCTTGTTCCTTATGGTCCAAGTACATCAAATCCTGCCTGGCGCGTTCGGGCATTTCGGTCATTCCGTTGGCCTTCAACACAATGGTGCGACTACACAGCGAGACATAAAGTTCTCCATCCTGCCTGGCTGAAAAAATCAACCACTCCTCCCCTATATTGGGAGAAATACCACAGGCTGCAGATGACGAAGGGGTTTTTAAAACCACGCTTTTTTCCTGCCCTGCGCCTTTGTATAAATGACCTACCTGAAAGGAAATACTATTTTCCATTTCACCAGTCTCAATGCCTACTATGGTCCCTTTGGCTATAAAGTCATAATAGGCATATTGCTCGTCACTCATTTTGCCCGGGTTGGCGCAAGAGCAGGCGTAGCCCACAAAGGCAGATATGATAAATACGATTGAAAGTAAATACTTCATGGTAATTTTATTATACAGCCAAATTACTGGAACTTTTAGGTAAACAAATAATGGTTAGAAGCATAAAAACCATGAGCCACTAGAGCATCTCGATAGCCCCCTCTTTTATCTCATCCACTACATCAGGGTCAAGTAAAGTTGAAGTATCACCTAGATTAGACGTATCACCTTCGGCTATTTTCCTTAAAATCCTTCGCATAATTTTACCCGAGCGCGTTTTGGGCAAACCACTTACAAACTGAATCTTTTCAGGTTTGGCTATTCGGCCAATTTCTCCAACCACCGCTTGAATAATTTCTGCACGAACTTTATCGGGGTTTTCCACTGGTTTATTGGTTATCACATAGGCATAAATGGCCTGTCCTTTTATATCATGTGGATAACCCACCACGGCACTTTCTGAAACTATATCATCTAAGGAATTAATGGCATTTTCAATTTCGGCAGTCCCAAACCGGTGACCACTTACGTTGATTACATCATCTACCCGGCCAATGATTCGGTACATGCCGCTCTCATCGCGACGGGCACCATCTCCGGTGAAGTACTTGTCTTTGAACATGGCAAAATAAGTAGTCCGGCAACGCTCGTGATCCCCGTAAGTGGTGCGCAGGATAGACGGCCAGGGAAATTTGATGCAGAGTAGGCCTTCCACATCGTTGCCGGCTAT